>CANPVY010000155.1 GCA_947581845.1 uncultured bacterium
CGTCGGCTCGTCGAGGAACAGGATCTCCGGCTCCAAGGCCAACGCTCGGGCGAGGGCTACCCGTTGCGCCTCACCGCCGGACAGGGTGTCGACGGGCACATCCGCGAGATGCCCGATGCCCACGGTACCGAGCGCCTCGCGGATCCGGGCCCGCCGCGCGGCTGACGGCAGGCGCCGGACCTTCAGCCCGAACTCGACGTTCTCGGCCACCGTACCGCGCCACAGGTAAGGCCGCTGCAGCACGGCGGCCGCAGCACGCCGCAGCTCCGGGTCGTCGCGCGAAACCTCACGAGCCTTGAAGACGAGACGCCCGCTGTCGGGCGACTCCAGCGCGGCCAGCAACCTCATCAGCGTCGACTTGCCGGCCCCGTTCGGGCCCAACAGCGCCAGCACCACGCCGGCGCACACCTCGACGGCCTCCACATCGACGACGACCTGGCCATCGTAGGCCCGTCTGAGCGCTTCGCCCACCAGCAGCGGCTCGCCCGCTCGTCGCACGAACTCGCCTTCCATCAGCTCGTCAGCGGTCGACGCCGACGCGGCTGCGCCTGCTGCACACGCGTGATGAACGCGTTGGCTGCGAAGGCGATGGTCAGCAGTATCAGACCGAAGGCGATTGCGGTCGCGAAGCGGCCGCGCCGCGTCTCAAGCATGATCGCCGTCGTGATCACACGGGTCTCACCCTGTACGTTGCCGCCCACCAGCATGACCGCGCCGACCTCGGAGATGACCGCGCCGAAACCCGCTGCCACCGCCGCCATGAGGGCGAGGCGCGCCTCTCGCAGGTGCAGCAGCAGCGCCTGCCAGCGGCTGGCGCCCAATGCCCGGGCCTGTAACCTGAGCTGCGGCGGCACCGAACCCACGGCCGCCAGCGTAATGGCGGCGACGTAGGGCGCGGCGAGCACGAACTGAGCGGTGATCATCGCGCTCGGCGTGTAGAGCCAGCCCAACGCACCCAGCGGCCCCTGACGCGAGAGCAGGATATAGACGAAGAGGCCCACCACGACCGGCGGCAAGGCGAGCCCGGTGTTGACCAACGCGACGGCAAGGCCACGACCCGGAAAGCGCGCCAGCCCCAGCCAGGTGCCGAGCGGGATGCCGGCGAGCAATCCCAGGAGCACAGCGCCGCCCGATACCTGAAGGGAACGCGCGATGATCCTCCACAGGTAGGGGTCGCCGCTCAGCAGCAGTCGCAGCGCCTGTCGCAGTGCGTCAAGGAAGAGGTCCATGAGCGGTCCTTATAATAGGAGCGCGCGTCCTTGACAGACACACCGCCGCCGGCTTCAAGCCCGCATCCGGCTCTCAGCGCCGCTCAGCGTTGGGTATGAATAGGGGGCGGCCGAAGCGTTCGAGGCCGAACTCGCCGATGAGCTGCTGCGCTGCGGGTGAGGTGATCCACGCCGCGAAGGCCCGTGCGCCGTCGGCGTTCGCTGCGCCGCGCACCACGATGACCGAGTACTGGTTTCGCAGCGCCGGGTCGCCCTCCACCAGAACGCTGAGCTCGAGCCGGTCGCACAGGCTCAGGTAGGTGCCGCGATCGCTGAGCGTGTATGCCTGCTTCTCACTGGCCATCATCAGCGCGGCTCCCATCCCCTGCCCCGCCTCCAGGTACCAGGAGCCCGCCGGGTCAATACCGGCCGCGCCCCACAGCAAGCGCTCCCGGGCATGGGTGCCCGAGTCGTCGCCGCGCGAGATGAAGGGCGCGCCCGCAGCGGCGATGCGGGCGAGGGCGGCCGCCGCATCGCTCAACCCGCGGATCGCTGCGCCGTCGGCTTCCGGGCCCACGATCACGAAGTCGTTGAACATCACGGGACGCCGCGACTCGCCGTGCCCGGCCGCCATGAACTCCTCCTCAGCACGCGGCGAGTGGGCCAGGACCGCGTCAGCGTCGCCGCGCTCCGCCAGGCGCAGCGCCTCGCCGGAGCCCACGGCGATCACGCGGACCCGATACTGCGGGCGCGCCTGCTGGAAGGGCGGCAGCAGGACGTCGAAGAGGCCGGAGTCCTCGCTGGATGTCGTGGAGGCGAGTACGATCTCGCGCGCGCCTGTGGAACAGCAGACGAGCGCGGTTGCGAGGGCAATCGCGACGCCAGGCCTAGTCCTCTTCCTCAGAAGTGCCGACCCGCTGGGCTCGCAACTCCAGGTAGGGATAGCCGTCGCGGTACTTGGACGCGATGCGCAACCGCATCTGGCCGCCGCCCTTGGCCGGGAGCGAGATGATGCACCCGTTGTAGCTGGCCGCGAAGATGAGCTGCCAGTCGCCCTTGATCTCGGAGCCCTCGAAGAACTCCTTCAGCTGGGCCGTGTTGTGGGCGCCCATCTTACTGACCAGCGTGGTCTGCTTGTCCTCGGCCACGTGATGCACCTCCCTCAAGACATCCAGGTAGCCGCGCTCGGCTGTACGGGTGGCGAAAAAGCTAATCCCCGCGTCGGCTGCCTACAAGGCCTCGAGGCTCACTCCTCGCTTCTCTCCTGAGTGGTGTGCTCGCTCCCGTCGTAGCTCATGACGGCCGGCCGGTCGTCGTCGTAGGTCTCCAGGTGCACCGGCCGCTTCCAGATCGTCTGCAGGTTCTCGAGCACCTCCCGGGCGTAATCCAGGCGAAGCGGTACGCCCTCGTATCGGTGCCAGAGCACCAGCTCGCCCCGGTTCATGTGATTGCCGTCACGCACGTAGACCCACGGCTGGCCGAGGTTGGTCAGCTGAAACAGCAGGCCCCGCTTGATCTCCTCGAACGAGCGGCTGGAGATCTGATACTCGTTCGTCGACTCGTTGTACTCGTAGGTGAACAGCTTGTGTCTGTGACAGAACTCGGGAGTGAGGAACTCGTCAATGAAGGTCACGTCGTGATATAGCGCGCGCACCTGGAAGATCTTCTCCCGGCCCTCGCCCGCACCCGTATCCCAGTTCTTGCGCACTTCGTAATCGTTGCAGGCCTCCCATTCCGGCCCGTGACGGCCCTTATCCCAGCGTACCTCGATATCCCGGTACAGCTCGAGCCCGAGCTTGTACGGGTTCAGCCGGCCAGGCTGCGTCGCCACGGTCCCGCTGTGATGGTCGGCGTAGTCGATCAGCTCCGGATCCGCGAGGGCACGCTCCGTCATGATCTTCGAGTGCCAGTAGCTGGCCCAGCCCTCATTCATGATCTTGGTCCGGCCCTGCGGCGCGAAGTAGTAGGCCTCTTCCCGAACGATGCCCACGATATCCCGCTGCCAGTTGGGAATCGGCGCGTGCTCCAGCAGGAACAGCAGCACATCCTTCTCCGGCCGCGGTGGGAAGCGTTCTTCCTGTTCGCGCTCCTCCTGTAGCCGCTGCGCATCCGCTTCGAGCGCCTCCTGCGGATTGATGTATTCCTCCATGTACTCCTTCGCGGCCAACCTGCGCGGCTGCCGTCGGCGTGCGGGATGGTCCCGGTCGATTTCGCCGGCCTCCTCCCTGCGCCGGCGCCGGATGTAGGGCGCGTTGTAGTCGATCAAGTTCTCAAGCGAGATGCAGATATCGAGGAAACGCTCGACCTCATCCTCCCCGTAGGCTTCCACGTAACGGCGAATCCGTGCCGCGTGGTTCGCCATCTCATCGACCATCCTGCGGTTCGTGTGTGCGAAGGAGTAGTTGTTCTTGAAGAAATCCGCATGGCCGTAGACATGGGCCATCACGAGCTTCTGGTCGACGATCGGGTTGGCGGCCAGCAGATAGGCGTAGCACGGGTCGTTGTTGATGACCATCTCGTAGATCTTCTGAAGCCCGTACGCGTAGCCGCGTGACAGCGCGTAATACTCCATCCCGAACCGCCAATACGGATAGCGCGCCGGATAGCCGCCGTAGGCAGCGACCTCGTTGATCTCCTCCCAATCGAGGACCTCGAAGACCACATCGAAGAAGTCGAGCCCGTACCCACGAGCGTAACCTTCGATCTCGTTCTGGAGGTCTTTGAGCTGCAGTGTCAGTTGCTGTGGCATGCTACCCCGTACGGCTCGACTCACCTGCCCTTACCAAGGAAGTCCTTGATCGAGTCGAGGATCGCCTCGTGATCGGGGATCTGCGAGAGGACCAGCCTCTCATCCTCGACGTGCTCGCCCAGAGCCTCGAAGAAATGGCCTGAACCGTATCGGCTCTCGACCTGCCCGTAGCCAAACAGGTTCACGGTCGGCAGCAGGCGCTCGATCAGTAGCTCGAAGCACTTCTCATCATCACCGCCGCCCCAGTTGTCACCGTCCGAGAAGTGGAAGCAGTAGATGTTCCACTCCTCAGGGTCGTACTCGCCGGCGATGACCTTAGCCGCCATCTCGTAGGCGCTGGATATGCGCGTACCGCCCGCCTCGCGTGTCGTGTAGAAGGTCTCGCGGTCGACCTCGTGGGCCACGGCATCGTGCACGATGTAGCGGTTGGCGATGCCGTGATAGTGGGCGCGGATCCAGGTGTCGATCCAGAACGACTCGATCCGCACGATCTCCTTCTGCTCGTGGCCCATGGATCCCGAGACGTCCATCATATAGATGATCACAGCGTTGGCCACCGGCTCCGGTTCCTCCTTCCAAGAGCGGTAGCGCATGTCCTCGCGCACCGGGCTCACCATGGGACGGCGGTAGTCATAGCTGCCCGAGGCGATCTGCCGCTTCAGTGCCTCCCGGTAGGTGCGCCGGAACGAGCGCAGCGTCTCCGGGCCCGTGCTGCGGATCGTCTTGTAGCGGCTGCGTCGGCTCTTCAGCGTCCGATTGCCACGTGGCTCGATGCGGGGAAGCTCCAGCTCCTCACCCAGGAACTCGGCCAGCTCCTGGATCGAGATCTCGACTTCCCGCAGGTGGTGGGCGGGTTGGTCACCGGCGCCCCGGGCACCGCCCTCGGCTTCGCCCACGCCGATGGGCGTGCCTTCCGCGCCCTCGCCCTGCCCGACGCCGACCAAGCGCTTGCGGCCATACTTCAGCTGCGGAAGCTCGATCTGCGGGATGGGTATCGATACGATCTCGCGGCCACGCTTGCCGATCAGCTCGCCGCGCGTGATGTGTTTCCGGAGCTCCTTCTTTATCCGGCCCCGGATGATCGCATCGAACCGCTTCCTGTCCCGCTCGATCCGCCGGATCGACGAGAAACCGCTGAACGACTCGCCGCTCACCCTTCCGTCTCTTTCACGTCCCCGCGTGCGAAGATGCTGGCCACGAAGTTGAGCACGTCGGTCGCGCAGATCTCGCAGTACCCGTAGTCACGGATCAAGCGGCTCTTCACGACGTCGATCTTCTCTTGTGCGTCCTGATCGATCACCGACGATACCAGACTCGTCAGCTTGATCGAGTCCTTCTGATCCTCGAACAGCTTGAGTTCCAGTGCCTTCTGCAGCCGCGAGTTCGTCGTATAGTCGAACTTCTTGCCCTCGACCGCGAGCGCGCCGATGTAGTTCATGATCTCCGCCCGGAAATCGTCTTTGCGACTCTCCGGGATGTCGATCTTCTCCTCGATCGACCGCATCAGCCGCTCGTCCGGATCTTCGTATTCCCCGGTGTACTTGTTCTTGACCTTCTCCTTCTGCGTGTAGGCCTTCACGTTGTCGATGTAGTTGGCGCACAGCCGCGCTATCGCTTCCCTGTCCGCACTAATCGCCCGCTGGACCTCGTTCTTGACGGTATCCTCGTACTCTTCACGGACCACCGAGAGCAGCTCCCTGTAGAACTCCCGCTGCTCGTCGCTCGTAATCAGCGAGTGATGCTTCAAGCCCGACTCCAGCTCTTTCATGACCATGAACGGGTTGACGCATCCCTCTTCAATATCGGCCACCAGGCAGTTCGAGATCTTGTCCTGGATGTAGCGGGGCGATACTCCCTGCATCCCCTCGCGCTCGGCCTCCTTGCGCAGCTCTTTCACGTTGTCCTCGGTGAAGCCGGGCAGCGTCTTGCCGTTATAGAGCTTCAGCTTCTGAAGCCGTGTCAGGTTGACTTTCTTGGGTTCCTCGAGCCGGGTCAGCACACTCCACATCGCCGCCATCTCGATGGTATGCGGCGCGATGTGCTTGCCCCTGACGCGACGCTGGTTGAAGTCGCGCTCGTACACCCTGATCTCGGCATCGAGCTGCGTCACGTACGGGATGTCGATCTTGACCGTGCGGTCCCGCAACGCCTCCATGAACTCGTTGTTCTGGAGACGCCGGTACTCCGGCTCGTTCGTGTGCGCGATGATCACCTCGTCGACGTCGGTCTGCGCGAACTTCTTCGGCTTGATCCGATGTTCCTGCGAGGCGCCCAGCAGATCGTAGAGGAAGGCCACATCCAGCTTCAGCACCTCGATGAACTCGATCAACCCGCGGTTGGAAATGTTGAACTCGCCGTCGAAATTGAAGGCGCGCGGGTCCGAATCCGATCCGTAGATCGCGATCTTCCGGTAGTTGATGTCGCCGGTCAGCTCGGTGGAGTCCTGATTCTTCTCATCCTTCGGCTGGAAGGTGCCGATCCCCACCCGGTCCTGTTCCGAGAGCAGCAGCCGGCTCACGCGGATATGCTCGATCACCCGCGTCCAGTCGCCTTCATACCTGTTCATGTACTGGTTGAACATGAAGCGGCAGGCCGGGCAGAGGTCACCCTCCACTATGATACGCCGGGCGTCGGCGACGCTTCTGTTGACGTGGTCCAGGTAGACCTGCCGGAAGTTGGCGGGGATCAGATGCAGCGGCTCCTCGTGCATGGGGCAGGGCATCCCCTCCTCCTGGAGACGCGCCGCCGCCTCGGGCGAACTGCTGAGCTCCTCGGGAAACACCGGCGCCGCGGCGCCATCGCCTACCCAGCGGAACGTGTAGAGGGCGCCCTCCGGCGTACGCGAGTAGTGGTCCAGCCCCTTCTTGAGCAGCCTGACGATCGTCGACTTCGCACTGCCCACCGGACCGTGGAGCAGCAGGACACGGCGCTCGGGCCCATAGCCCATCGCTGCCGCCTTGATGATCTGGACCAGCTTCATTAGCGGCACGTCGAGCCCGAAGATCGCATCCTGGCCGTCCTCGAACGGGTCCTCGAAGAACTTGTAGTGGGTGATCCTCTTCTTGTACTCGGTGTACTCCTCCGTCCCGAAGGAGACGATCATGTCGTACAACCGCTGGAAGGCATTGCGCGCAATGAGCGGGTTCTCATGAACCATGCCGAGATACTCGGAGAACGAGCCTTCCCAGTGGAGATCCTGATACCGTCGAGCATCCTGCTGCTCGCGAATCAAGCCGATGATATCCAGTCCCGTCGCCGCCATCCTTGATCAGCCCCCTTCGTTCATGCACTCGCAGTTTCGCTGGCCCCCGCGGCCACCATCCCCTACCCGACCCTGATGAGCGAGTTCCCGCTATTAGCTCTCCTCAGTGGAACTCCAGATCATCGACCACCTGACGCAGCAAGCGGTCGACCGGGGAGGGAGGTACCGGGAAGAAGTAACGGTCCGACACTCTGTTCAGAGCGCGGCGTACCGCGCGAAAGCCGCCGGCCACTTCGCGATAGATGTGGGCGAGATCGTACTGGCCGGCCAGCTCACATTCGCTTGCCATGAGATAGCCCGTCGCACCCAGGCCCTCGTAATAGTCGAGTCCAGGCGCGCCCTTGCGATGGACACGCGCGATCACGTAGTCGGGGAACAGACCGGAGAGCCACAGTGAGTAATTGCCGAGGTGCGCCCGCAACAAGAACTGCCGGCGCTCTGAACTCTCACCCTCGATGTCCGTGACAAGATCCACCAGATAGCGGTAGGTCCGGTCGTCGTAACGCGCGATCCTGTAAGCCCGGCCGGCAACGGCGAACTCGACCAGTAACGCGGCGACATAGTCGGCGATGCTCGCATCGTCCAACCCACCCTCGAGCAGCGTGCGCCGCACCATCACGTAGAAGGCGAGCTTGGGCGGGATGGCGCCGACGCGGCGGACCTGCATCACCGCCGAGAACGTTTCCGGGTGATCCAGCAGCGAGTCGAGTCCCTGCTCGACCAGTTGCCGCTCCCAGCGCTGCCGGCTGGGGCGCGTCCGCTCCTCCAGAATGCGCAAGAGGAAATCGATCTCGGTCGATCCAAACGAGGCGCGCAGGTTGGGAAGGATCACCGGCCACCCCCGAAAAAGAGTAA
>CANPVY010000156.1 GCA_947581845.1 uncultured bacterium
CGTAGGCGGCGTCGAGGAGCGGCGAGAGCGGGTTGTCGACCGTCAGTCGCACGGCCGTGCCCCGCTCGGCCACGAGACCCGGCCGCTCCTTCAGCCACTTCCATGGCGCCCGCTGCCTGGACTTCAGGTGCCAGGTCGTCGCCGCGTGCACCTTGCCACGCCGCGTCTCCGTCAGCACGTCGGTGCAGACCAGGAGACCCAGCTTGATGCCGACCCCGGCGAACCCGATCCCGCGGCCGCGCGTCTTGGTCGTCGCGGCGATGTCGTGGTAGCGTGCCAGCTGGCGCCGCTGCATACCCGAGCCGTCATCGACGACCGTGAGCGTCGACGCGGCCTGATCGGTCAGGAGCGCGATAGTCTGTGCGCCGGAGTCGAGCGAGTTGGCCACGATCTCCGTGACAATCGTCTCCTCGATGGCGCCGGGATACGCGTCGCGCAGGTCCTCGAGCAGATGCAGCAAGTCGACCCGAGTCTCGCCCATGAATCACTCACTCGCCGGGGTCATCCAACAGGCTCTCACTACAAGCCTGAAACCGGCCGGCCGTTGCCGCAAGGCTAGGGCGTTCCGGCGGTCCGCTGGCTACCTCGGTCGCCAGCACCGCCACAGGCCGCGGTGAAGCCGCCGGACTCAATATCGAGGGGGTCTGACAACGGGGGCCCGCACGCACGCAGGCAGGGGAGCTCGTTGTATCGGACTATTGGCTCAGGCAGCCAGAAGGGGCGCCAGTTCGTCGGCGCTGATCGGATCGAGACCCAGTCTATTCAGGGCCGCATTGATGTCGTTGAGGGTCACCCTACCGGGCGCCGTGATCTCGAGCCCGATCGGCTCACCACTTTCCGAAAGGTCGATCAGCAGCCCCGGCACTGCTTCCTCCGTCCGGGCGCTCTTGAGCTCACCGGAACGCGGAAGATAGAGGTAGCCGGCGATCGGCTTTCCTTTGCGGAATGTGACCTCTAGATACCCCTCCTTCATGGTCTCTCTTCCACACCACGCGCGTATGCTGTGATGACCACGAGAAGCTGCTCCTCCTCGTCCAGCTCGACGATCGCTTCCCAGCAGCGCTCAGCGGCGCGATGCACTGGCCAGCGGACCTCTACTTCAACGTGACGTCGGTCGAGAGGGAGTACTTCGACATGTTCTTCTCCTCGAACTTGAAGTCGTACGAGGGCGCGTTTCCTGCGGAAAGCGAGACCGGCTCATGCGTTCCCGCTCCCGATAGTGCTATCCGACCGCCACCCGCAGGTGGCCTCGCTCCTCGCCGTCAGATTTCGGCTGCACTCGAATTTCCACATCACGACCCAGCGCGTTCAGGTAGCGGGCGAGCCGCTCGAGCGCGAAGCCGGAAAGCCGGCCACGCACAATATTCGAGATGTCGGGCTGCGAGGCTCCGAGTAGCTGCGCCGCCTCGGCCTGGGTCAGGCCGCGCTCATCGATGACCCGCGAGATCTCACGCGACAGCATCGCCTTCGCCAGACGCTCCTCGGCGTTGGGGAGCCCCAGGTCCTGAAAGATGTTCCCACTGGACTCTTCGACGCTGACATCCCGCTTCCTCACGGCCGGTCTCCTCCTTCGTGCTCTCGGAAGTGCCGTTCGGCTGCCCGGTACCGGTCGCGGACCAGATCCATCTCCCGCCTCGGGGTCTTTGCCGCACGCTTCGACTTCTTCTTGAAGGCGTGGAGGACATAGACCGCGCCCGGGAAGCTCACCGTGTAGACGAGCCGATAAGTATCTCGACGAAAGTCCTCTGTGATCTCCAGCACGCTCGCGCCGCCGAACCCTCTGAGCGGCCGCGCATCTGCCGGCCTGTCGCCGAACTGCGTGTCCAGTAGCGCGCGCCCCAGCACGTCCTGGACCTCTTCTGGGAATCGCTTGAGATCCTTCCGGCTGGAGCCAACCCACCGGAGCGGCTCGAGCGGTCCGCTCCCTGAATCCACCAATATAGCAGATCTACCATTAGAGCGGCAGCGCCGCCGGACAACACTCGCGACGCCCAAGCGGTCAGAGTGCGACAGGCCTGACGACCCGCCGCTCTGCAACCCGCACCCCGGAGGTAGGCTAACGTACCGCGATCAACACATTGTCAATGGCCCCCACCGGCATATCGGGCGGGGCGACGTGCGTGAAGTCTCGCTCTTCCATGCGCCGCTCCACACGAGGTGTCAGGGTTGAACGGCGAACGCCCCGCTCACCGCCACCGAGCTACCGGGCGAGCTCGCGGCTCACGTGCCCGCTGATGGTCCTGGCGGTGCTGTTGGTTATCTGCCAGCTGCGGCGGTTCTGGCAGCGCCGGTCCGCGGGGAGTAAGACCGGTTGATGCGAGATCTAAGGGGCCGATTCATCAAACCACGCGCCACCAGGGGACGGCGAGTATCCGGTCGGCCAGCCAAAACACGTCGTCTCCCGTGTACAAGAGCAGTCCGCCCTTCGCGCGGCGGGAATACTCATCCAGGAAGACGCGCAGGTTCTTGACGTCGCCGAGGCCCACACGGCTGCTGCTCTTGACCTCGACGGGCAGGATGTCACTGCCACGTTCGATCACGAAGTCGACCTCCGCCCCTTTCGCCGTCCGCCAGTAGAGGATGTCGGCGCGCTCTTCGCTGTAGTCACGCCAGGCAAGAAGGTCGGCGAACACGAGGTTCTCGAAGTGCGCGCCGCGCGGCTCGGACTCGCCGGCAACCTCCAGCGCGAACCCTGTGTCGCTCCAGTAGGCCTTGGGCGATTTCGTCAGCCGTTTCGTCCGGCTGACGGAATAGGATTCGAGTCGCACGAGTTGATAAGAAGTCTCCATCAGGTTCAGGTAGCGCTGAGCCGTCGAAGGTGCGAGCGCGACATCACGGGCCAGCTCGGCCTGATTCATCAGGTTGCCCGTGCGCAGGGCGACGGCGCGCATCAGCCGGCGGTAGTCCACGAGATACTCGATAGATGCCAGTTGCCGCACGTCGCGCTCCAGATACGTATCGATGTACCCGCGGAACCAGTCGCGGCGCGCGCGCTGCTCCGCGATGTGACAGGCAGGGACCGGGTAGCCTCCCCTGCGAGCGAGCGCTTCCCAGTCCGCAGCCGGACCGGGGATCTCTTTGAGGACCTCCGGCCACTCAGGCGGGCGCGTCTCGAAAAAGACGCTCCAGTGGCCTGCCCTAGCTCGCGCGAGTTGTTCACGTCGAGTCATCGGCCAGAGCGTGAGGTACAGCGCGCGGCCCGCCAGGCTCTCGGAGACCCGTTGCATCAGAAGCAGGTTGGCCGACCCGGTCAGAATGAAGCGCCCGGGTCTTCGCTCGCGGTCGACTGCTCGCTTCACGGCGAGAAGCAGGTCAGGCGCTCGCTGCACTTCGTCGATGGTCATATGGCTGGCTCGCCGCAGTAACGAATCCGGCTCGCGCTCCGCTAGCTCGGCAGTGTCCAGGTCGTCCAGCGTGACATACAGCCGCTCATCCTGCTGGAGAAGGTCGCGGACGAGCGTGCTTTTGCCGGTCTGGCGGGCGCCGACGATCGCGACCACCGGGAAGGTCTCGAGCGCCTGCCGAACCCGCGGGAGCAGGGCGCGCGGGAGCAGAGCGGGCCGACGCTGCGTCTCGTGATCTGACATACGTTCTAGTAGGGCTGGGGTTTGGGTGAATTTCACCCGATTGTTGGGTGAATCTCACCCATAGAATGGCGGTCCTTCACTCGCCCGTCAAGAGCCTCCTCCAAAGCCGCTCACACCGCACCCAGGTAACGCAAGTCGCCCAGTAACCAGCGCGCGTCGGTGGCGTTCAGCGTCTGCCGCAGCCCCCTCTGGACGATCTCCTCCTTCCCGAGTAGCACCTTCAGCGAGCCCAGGGCCGCGGTACTGTGCCTCGTACTCGACCCAGAGCCGCCCGTCGAGGAGCGTCGCCGTGTCGGCGAGCCAAGCCAGCTCGTCCTCCGTCCGCACGATGAGCGGCAGGTCGACGATTCCACCGTACAGCGAGAGACGGGCCGGTCGTGATAGCGGACGTTGCAGACACTGCGCGGCTCGGCGATCACCGCCGGCGTGTCGTCTGCCCCCAGCATTTCGGTGCAACAATCGGTCAAGGTCGGGAACACAGAGTGCGCATCCGGTTCAGCGGGCAACCTGGGGGCGCAAAGCCTCGCCAAGCCACTCCCAGTATTGGTCACCGCCACGCTCGGCCACGTTTCCGTGCCGCGCCTCGGGAACCAACAGGAATTCGCCTTTCCGCAGTGCCGCATCGAAAACGCTGCGGCCCATCCAGGCCGGAGCCACTTCATCCTCACCCCCACACACGACCCACACCGGGGCATCAATGCTGCGAACCTGGTCCACAGGCGCGATGTCGATGCGCGAGATGAACGGCAGGACCCACGAGAGCGGCGGGCCGAAGGTCCGGCGGATGACATCGGCCGCCGATGTGAACGGAGCCTCCAGCACCACGGCCCGGACACCCTGCTCGACGGCGAGTTGCGTCGCCAGACCGCTCCCTAGCGAGTGACCATACAGCACAATCTCACCGGGTGTGAGGCCGTATCGCGCCTCAAGCACGGCAAGCGCTGCTCGACCGTCCTGTATCACCCCATCGTACGTCGGACGCCCTGGGAGCCCGCCGTAACCGCGGTACTCAGCCAGAAAAAGCGACCAACCCGTCTGCCCGGCGGCCTCTCGCGCCCAGTCGATCCAAGAATCGGCGAGGTCGCCATTGCCGTGGAAGTGCAGAATCAGTCGGTCAAGAACACCCGGCGGCCCGCCGGTCGGGGCGCGAACGAGGAGCCCGAAAAGTGGCTGCCCGTCGGTAGACATGAAGTCGATCCTCGTCGCTCCCCGGCCCTGCTGGACAGGGGTCGGCGGCGGCACGAAAACGAGCCGCTCCTGCACGACCCAGAGCACAACTACAGCTGCCGCGAACACGGCAGCGAGGGCGAGTACGACGCGGCGGAAAGACGCCATCACGCTACGCCTCGTACTTCAGCGCTCGGCGGATCAAGTGGACAGCCGGCACTCCTTCGACCGGTGGCAAGGTATGGTGCGCCGGAGCCCTAGCCACCGCCGTCCTCCTCCAACCACGACCCGAGTTCTGCGACGAACTCCTCGAATGGCGCCAGGTATGCTGTCCCTGGATGCGGCTCCGGTCGAGGCATCCGGATGCCAACCGCCCGAAAGACAGCTTCGTACTCTGTGAACAAGTCTCGTGCCCGCGAGCTGGCTACGTACGAGTTGCTGGTGAGTCGCGAGTCGGATTCCCACACGGCCACCTGCAGCAAGAACGACAGGACTTGTGCCCAGTAGCACCACCGCGGCGGCGTTGCGTAGCGAGCCGGGTACTCGCTCGTTTCCTCCACGAACCCTGCCAACCCCAGATCCCGGACGGCGATGCGCACGGTCTTGTCCGTGTAGGCAATCGCTCCGGCGATCTCGGTCGCGGCGCGAGGTTCACCTCGAAGGCAAAGCAGGTAGGCCAGCAAGTCCGCCTTGACACCCACTCCAAAACCGGCCCGCAGCTTGACCATCAAGGTGGCCGGATCGTCTAAGGGCGGAACCTCAGGTCCTTTGCCTTGTCTCGGCTCGGCTGTCTCCGGCTCGACGAGCCGAACACGAACGCGGCCTCGATCCCGGGGACATCCCGGAGGGCGTCCCGCAGCACTTCGGCAGGCTCGCCGTGGTTGCGCACGAGAACACGCAACGCCTCCCAGCTGGAATGATCCTGCCGCCCAGGATCTCCGAGGCCGCGACATCGCCCTTCTGTTCATCGTAAAGCTCGAACCAGGGAAGGCCGTAGTCGGTGTAGATGCGCGCCGTCACCGGGGTGGCCGGCGGCTCCATACCGGTGATCTCCCGGAACATCATGCTGTTCACGATGTGGAGGTAGACGCGGCCGTAGTTCTCCCGGTCCCAGGTGTCGACTCCGTACTCGTCCTAGATCTTCTGCCGTATCCTTCCGCCGGCGGCCAGGCCCATGGCGTAGCTCTCGCAGGAGTCCATGACTAACAACATGTCGCCGAATCGCCGCTCGTGGACCGGCGGCTCGTCCGGAAAGCGTCCCGGCTTCGGGTCGTAGACGACGAGCTGGATGCCGCCGAACTCCTCCTTGCCCGTGACCTGCCCCTCCACGGTATAGCCCATGCCCAGCGGCATAGCGACGAACTGGCGGATGTAGAAGTCGCCGGCGGTCTCAGCGAGAGCGCCGCTCCAGCCGGTCGAGCAGCTCGCGCAGTCGCTCGATCGTCTCCTCGATCCCCCGGCGCAGCGCGTCCACGAGCTCGGGGTCCACCGGCGCCACGTCCGGCTCCGGTAAACCCGCGGCCTCCGCCAGCGGCGCGACGGCCGGCAGCTCGCCGACCAGCGCGGCGACCGATGCGTCGAGCGTCTGGTGCATGACCACCCGGCGCGCGTCGACCAGGATGATGCGCCGCAGCTCCGGGAACTCCAGCGTCTCCGGCTTCAGGAAGACCGGCTCGGCGTACAGGATGGCGTCGCCCAGCGGGATCACCAGCAGGATGCCCCGCGAGACCTCCGAACCGACCTGACCCCAGAGCGTGAACTGCTCGGAGATGACCGCGTCGTTGTCGATCCGGGCCTCGATCTGGTTGGGGCCGTCCACGTGCCGGCCCGTCGGGAACCGGAACAGCAGCAGCTC
>CANPVY010000157.1 GCA_947581845.1 uncultured bacterium
CGGATGATCCCCGAGTGCTCGGCATCCGTACCCACCATGAAGCCCGAGACATCCTGCACGTAGAGCAGCGGCCGGCGGTGCCGATCGCAGGTCTCCATATAGTAGGCACACTTCTCCGCGCTCTCCGTGTAGATGATGCCGCCGAAGCGCGGCGGCCCGCCCTTCCTATCCGGCACAATGCCGCGGTCGTTCGCGAGTATGCCGACCGGGATGCCGTTGATGCGCGCGTCCACGCAGATCATCTCGCGGGCGTGCTCCGGCTGGAACTCCTGGAACTCGCCCTGGTCCACCAGAGTCTCCAGCACGGCCCGTATGTCGTAGCCGCTGCGATGGTCGTCCGGGACCAGCTCGTACGCCTCCTCGCGCGGCCGTACCGGCGGCCGCGGCTCGGCGATCTGCATCGGTATCCGCTGAGCGGGCGGCAGGTCGGCGATGTACTCGCGAATCCACTCGATGCACTGCTCGTCGTTCTCCGGCTCGTAGTGCGCGACGCCGGAGATCTGGGTGTGCGTGTCGGCGCCGCCCAGCGTCTCGGCGTCCACGGTCTGCCCGGTCGCGCCCTTCACCAGGTTAGGGCCGCCCAGGCCCATGAAGCTGGTGCCCTTCACCATGAAGATGACGTCAGACAGGGCGGGCAGGTACGCGCCGCCCGCGATGCAAGGTCCCATCACCGCAGAGACCTGCGGCACCCTCAAGTAGCGCCGCATCAGCGAGTTGTAGTAGAAGAGGCGTGCGGCGCCGTACTGGCCTGGGAAGACTCCGCCCTGGTACGGGAGGTTGATGCCGGCGGAGTCGACCAGGTAGACGATCGGGATGTGGCAGCGCATCGCGATCTCCTGGGCCCGCAGCATCTTGGGGATCGTCTCTGGCCACCACGAGCCGGCCTTCACCGTGGCATCGTTGGCGACGACCACGGTCTCACGACCTTCCACCACGCCCACGCCCGTGATCACTCCGACGGACGGCGCCTTGCCGTCGTAGCGATCGTGGGCGACCAGCAGCCCGACCTCCTGGAAATACGAGTCCTGATCGAACAGCCGGGCTAGACGTTCGCGGGCCGTCAGCTTCCCATCGGCGTGCTGGCGCTCGATCTTCTTGGCACCGCCTCCCTCGCGCAGCTTGGCCTCGAGAACCTCGAGCTCCTCCGCCAGCTGGCGCATCCGCGGCTTCCCTTCCCGGGCTTTCACCTCGTCACTCCGTTCTCAAAGGCCGGGCGCATCAACTTCCGCCCGACTACGCTTCATCTTCCCTGGCCCGCTGCTCCGCGAACCATTCACGGATATAGCTGATCGCATCCGCGGTCGGGGTGCCCGGACCGAACAGCCGGCCTACCCCCATCGCCTGCAACTTCTCCATATCTTCGCTGGAGATGATGCCGCCGCCGGTCAGCAGCACGTGATCAGCGCCGGCCTCCCGCAACAGCTCGAGGACCCTGGGGAAGAGAGTCATGTGGGCACCGGAGAGGATCGAGAGCGCCACCACGTCCACGTCTTCCTGGACCGCCGCGTTCACGATCTGGTCGGGCGTCTGGTGCAGGCCGGTGTAAATGACTTCCATGCCGGCGTCACGCAGCGCCGCGGCCACGACCTTGGCGCCGCGATCGTGCCCATCCAAACCCGGTTTACCCACCAGCACGCGTATCTTGCGTTCTGACATGGCGTTGTGAACCCTGGTTTAACGTTGCGACTCGCGCACGCAAAATACCTGCGCCCTCAGACCCCGGCAACCTTGGACAGCGCAGTCCTCAGCCGCGCCGCCGCCTCCTCCGGCCTCGTTTGCACGATCCGCACCCCAACCGCCAGCTCGAATCCGGCGGCCACAGTCTGGCGCGGGATGATCTGGCCGTACCAGGGCAGCACGTCCTCGGCATGCTCCAGTAGCGGCGGCGTGTGGAGGATGAAGTTGTAGTCGGGATCATTTAGCCCCTCTGCGACCACCGCCAGCGCGCGTCGCAGCGCCACCCCGAAACCCTGCAACGTCCCGTCGTCCGAGTGATCGAAGCGCGCCGGCAGGAAGCGCGGCGCGACCCAGACCTCGTGATCGTGGGCCGCAGCGTAGGGAACGTAGGTCGCGTAGCGGTCGGTCGTCTCGATCAGGCGCGAACTGTCCTCGACCTCCTGTCCCACCAGGGTGAGCAGGGTTGCCCGCTCAGTGCTGTGGGCGCGCGAGCGCTCCAGCTTGCGAGCGACCAGTGAAGGCACGAACGGCAGCCCGACGAGCTGCGAGTGGGGATGGAAGATCGACGCGTTGGCCAGCGGTCCCTGGTTGCGGAAAATCACCACGTGCTTGATCTGCGGATCAGCGGCCGCCTCTGCGAAGCGCCCCCTGTACGTGCGCAACACCTCGAACAACTCCGAATCGCTGAGCTCGGTCATGCTGAGATCGTGCCGGCGAGTCTCCACGATGACCTCGTGTCGTCCAGGCGCAGGTTCTGACTCCCAGGGGCCCGAGGGCGCCGCGAACTCGCGCGGGACGCTCGCACTCAATGCGGGATACTTGTTGGCAAAGACGCGTAGGCGCCAGCCCGTCCCCTCCCCCGGCGGCAAGCGATACAGCTCGGTCGTCGTCTCGGCTTCGTTGCCCGGGCAGAAGGGACAGGTGGGATCGCTGCGCGGCGGCCGCGGCCGCTCAGCGGAGCCGCCCAGCGGCAGCGGACGATCGGCCCGGCCGGGTGCCACGATCACCCGGTCTCCGGTCAGCGGATCGGTCCGTAGCTCAGAGTAAGGAACGTCGTGCAAGTATCGCAGGCGTCTCCTCTGTCAGCTGGAACGTTCCTCTCCTCTAGAAGATGACGGGCTCGCGGAAGCGGCCGTAGACGCGCTCCAGGGCGTGGCGCAGCTCGCCCAATGTCGCGTAGGCACGCACCGCGTCGAGCATCGGCGGCATGATGTTCTCGTCGTTCTCCGCGGCTTCGGCCAACCGTTCCAGCGCCCGCTGGACTTGCTTCCCGTTACGGCGCGCCCGCAGCTCGGTCAGGCGTGCCCGCTGCTTCTCCTCGATCTCCGGGCCGATCTTCAGCGTCTCGATGTCCACTTCCTCGTTGCCGCCGGTGAATTCGTTGACGCCGACGATGATGCGCTGGTTCGACTCGACCTCCTGCTGGAAGCGTTCGGCCGAGAGAGCGATCTGGCGCTGGAAGTACCCCTCTTCGATGCCGGCCACCACACCGCCCATGCTGTCGATCTCAGCAAAGATCGCCTCGGCGTCCTCCTCCATGCGGTCAGTGAGCCACTCGACGTAGTAGGAGCCGGCCAGCGGGTCGATCACGTTGGCGACGCCCGTCTCGTAGGCGAGGATCTGCTGGGTACGGAGCGCGATGCGCACCGCCTTCTCCGTCGGCAGGGCCAGCGTCTCGTCCAGCGCGTTGGTGTGCAGCGACTGTGTGCCGCCCAGTACCGCCGCCAGCCCCTGATAGGCGACGCGGGCGATATTGTTCTCCGGTTGTTGGGCCATCAGCGAGACGCCCGCCGTCTGTGCGTGGGTACGCAATCGCCAGCTCTCCGGGCTCTTGGCGCCGTAACCCTCGCGCATCTGGCGCGCCCAGATGCGGCGCGCGGCCCGGAACTTCGCGATCTCCTCGAAGAAGTCGTTATGCACATCCCAGAAGAAGGAGAGCCGTGGCGCGAACCAGTCCACATCCAGCCCGCGCTCGATCCCCTGCTCCACGTAGGTGAACCCGTTCTTCAGCGTGAAGGCGAGCTCCTGCACGGCCGTCGCGCCAGCCTCGCGGATGTGGTAGCCGCTGATCGAGATCGTGTTGAACTTCGGCGCGTTGGCTGACGACCACTCGAAGATGTCGCCGATGATCTTGAGCGCCGGCTCCGGCGGGTAGATCCAGGCGTGCTGCGCCATGTATTCCTTCAGGATGTCGTTCTGGATCGTCCCGCGCAGCTCCTTCAGGTCCACACCCTGCTTCTCCGCCGTCGCCAGCAGGAAGCAGTACAGCATCATCGCGGGACCGTTGATGGTCATCGAGACCGAGACGTCCTTGAGCGGAATCCCATCGAACAACGTCTCCATGTCGGCCAGGCTCGAGATGGCCACGCCGCAGACACCGACCTCGCCCTCGGAGTGCGGGTCGTCGGAGTCGTAGCCCATCAGCGTC
>CANPVY010000158.1 GCA_947581845.1 uncultured bacterium
TCGCGGGCTCGCTCGACCAGTCGCATGCCAGGAGCGGATTCGTCCTCATCGTACGCCTCGCCGCCCCGCAACAGGCTCTCGCCATCGAGCTTCGTGATGATGTCCCCTTCCCTGATACCTGCCGCCTCCGCCGGGCCGCCTTCCGCCACACGCTCGATCAGCGCACCGATGCTGTCGGTCTCGGGATTCGCCTCGCTCTGCACCCAGACACCGAGCCGCGCCCGTCCGCCTGGCCAAACCACTGCTGTCCACTCACCCTGCGGCCACACGAGCACACGCCCCCAGGGGAACAGGCTCACACTGTCCTCTTCCTCCTCCTGGGCCCGGGCAGGCTGCACCGCCACGCCAATCAGCAGTGCAGCAGTCAGCACCAAGCTTGCCCACCTCATCTGTCTCCTCCTGTCAGCTCCCGCTTCGATCACACAGCCGTCCCGGATGGCGCTCGGTCGATACGCCGTCTAGCGCCAGACTCGTTCCCCCTGTACGACGCGTCCCTCGTACACCAGCTCCAGACCGACCAGTGTTTCCAAAGCCTCGACCCGCTCGCCCCAGAGACCGCGCAACACCTGGCGGTCCGCACCGATGGCGCGGCTCTCCGCGAGCATGCGATCGAGGAGCACGATGCGATCTTCGAGGACCGAGACGGCCAGCGCGGTCGGGGCATCGTAGACCTTGTACGTGGGCCTGTAGGCCTCGAGCAGCGACTCGAGCTGCCTGGACCTGCTGATCACGGGACCGAGATCCTGGCTCGCCGCCTCGGCCACCCACACATCAGCGCCGCGTTGCGCACCCCCCGCGCTGGGACCACGTAGCACCACGAGTGCCACTAACACAGCCGCCACGGCGGTTCCGGACGTGCCGAAGGCGATGCGTCGGCGCAGCCGCCGTTGCCTCACAGCCGCGGCGACTCGCGGCCACAGCTCGCGAGGCGGACTCATTGTGGGCAGCGCCCGCAGCTCCGCGCGGACCCGGTAGAGCCGCTCGAGCTCACCACGGCAGGCCGCGCAGCTTTCCACATGTGCGCGCGCGAACGCTGTTCCCTCGCCGTCACGGAGCGCCAGCAACTCCGCCAGCTCCAGGTGACGCACCCCCGCCATCATCGCAGCCACTCCCGCAGGTCCTGGTGTGCCCGCGCCAAGCGCGATTTCGAGAAGCTGGCCGTCTTGCCCATCAGCTCGCCGATCTCCTCGTGCGTGTACCCCTCGACGTCGTGCAGCCACAGAACCGCCCGGCTCAGGGGCGACAGGCGACTCAGCGCCGTCTCCAGATCGATCGGTGTTGACGCCTCCGGCGGCGTCGTGCCTGGCCCATCGCGAAGGAAGCGGTCGCCCTCGAATCCGCGCGCCCTCCGGCCCCGCTCGCGGCGCAGCAGCATCAGCGCCTTGCTCACCGCCACCTGGCGCACCCAACCCCAGAGCGAACCGTCTCCGCGAAACTTCGATATCGAGCGGCAGACCTCCAGAAAGGTGTCCTGGAGCACGTCTTCAGCGTCCTCCTCGTTGCCGCAGATGCGGCGGCCGAGGTTGTAGACAGGCGTCGCGAAGGCGTGGTAGAGGCGCTCCAAGGCCTCCGCATCACCTGCCCGGGCACGGGCCACCTCGCCGCTCGCCAGCACCAGGGCCTTACCATTCATTCCACCCTGTATAGATGCGCGAGCGGCCCAAACCGTCGCTTCCTAACGAGGCACTGCGGCCTGCGACGCGAAAAAACTCCCCGCCGCTATGCGACGGGGAGCCGATCGGGTCCGTACGTTCTGTGCTGCCCGCGACTTCAACGCGCGGGCGCGTCAGAGCAGGTCAGAAGCCCGGTGAAAAGCCGAACTGCCAGTACCAGCCCTTGAACTCCCGGTCGTTCGGGTGGACGTAGTCGACCTCCAGCAGCAGAACGCCGAAGACGTTGACGCGGCCAGCTACGCCCCAGCTGCTGACGGGGCGCCAGGGAGCGCGATTGCCGCCGACCTCCCGCGCGGTGGACTCGCCCCACCAGGCAGCGCCCACGTCATAGAAGAGCGCCAGCGTCATCGGTGGCAGCACGGACGGCGAACCCAGCCCCAACCCTTGTGGGAACGGAACACGAAACTCGAAGTTGCCGACGACGAAGCGGCTGCCGAACAGCTGATCGAACACGGGGCAGCTGCTGTCCCCTACGAAGTCCTTGCTGTCCACATCCTGGTTGCACTCCTCCGCCTCGAAGGAGTCCCAATTGTAGCCCCGGATGATCTGCTGATAGCCGAGGAACAGCGGCTGGAGGCGGCCATCTTCGCCGCCGTTACCGTAGCGACCGAAGTGGAGGACGCGAGCCGCCAGCGTGTACGGCCGCAGCGGCATGAGATACCGGCGGTAATCGGTGAGGACGCCCAAGTAGTTGATGGAACCGAAAACAGGTGAGAGCTCGAACCGGTAACGCTGACCGAGTACGGGCCCGGTCCAGCCGAAGAACGTATTGTCGTAGACCAAAGCTGCACTCGCCGTACCCAAGTTGAGGGCGTTGGGCGCTTCCAAATCCTCCTTCGTCTCGTCGATCTGCCTGAAGGCACTGTCATACTCTCGCGTCCGCAATTCGTAGTCGAAGCTGATGTTCATATAGCTGGCGCCGAACTCGGTGCGCTGCACGCGGCTAAATGGATAGGAGAGGACACCCGTGACCTCTCGGGTCGTTTGCCGGAACAGGAGCTCCCGCTCCGTCCATATCCCGGTTCCTGGGTCGTACTCGGGTCGATAGAAGCCGCGCTGAACAATGGGGATCTGCGACACGGCGCCGCCCCAGTTCCAACGAGACCGCCGATTCTCGTAGCCGACGAGCGCCGCGATGTCCTTTAAGCTACCGTTGACCTGCAGCAACGTGGCCAGCGAATGCTCGCCTAGTACGTCGCTCCAGAACAGCGCCGTACCGCCACCTACGTAGGTGCCGTAGGGGTCACTGCCGACCGCAACCTGCGGCGGGGCAACATAGTCGAGAGACAGGCCGGCGTTATACTCAGTCGTCTCGAACTCCTCCGTGCCTTCCGGCAGGCCCAACTCCCAGTTCGTGACCAGCGCCATCACATCTCCGACTGGCCGGTCCGCCGGCGGTAGGACAGCCGGGCTCACATCGGCCAGCGGCGGCTGCAGCGGCCCACCGGCCAGCAGTTCGTCCGACTCGATCACGTAGATCGTGTAACGGTCGCCCTCGTAGGCACTGAATACCAGCTTGTCGGCCGCCAGCGACATCGCCGGGCTCAACTCGGTGATGCCGCTGACGCCCACAGCCAGATGGGTGATCTGGTATAACTCCCCGTCCGCCAACGCGACACGATAGACATTCGTTATGCCGTTCTGGTCGGACAGGAAGTACAGGCTCGATCCGTCGGCCGACCACTGCGGGTTGATATTCTTACCGTCAGGGAAGGTGGCCACGCGCTCGATCGCGCCCGTCTCCACATCCAGCAAAGCCAGCTCATAGTTGCCCCAGCGGAGATCTCTCAGGTCGCTGGAGAACCGATCCGTAAC
>CANPVY010000159.1 GCA_947581845.1 uncultured bacterium
GTTCCGCTGTTAGTCAGCTCTCCCACGGCATCGTCTGGAGGCCCTCATGAAGCGCGTCGCCATCGCCACCGCGTTAGGTGTGGTCGCCGGGGTCATCTGTGTCGGGCTCGGTGTGCTGAGATTCGGGTTCGAGGTGACGGCGGTCGGATTCGGATGGGTGCTGCTGAACCGGACGCTGATCGGCTTCGTGATCGGGATCTCGGCGCTGCGCCTACACTGGGCGCTGCACGGTAGCCTGATCGGTCTGCTCGTCGGGTCCCTCTTCTCCTACTACATAGGGATGATCGGTGGCAATGCCGTGCCCGCGATCGCGGCGCTGGTCATGAGCGTCTTGTTCGGACTCGCTATCGAGTTCTTCACGTCGATCGTGTTCAAACAGGGGCAGCGGCCGGCTGTCTATCACGCGGCCTGAGCGCGGGGATTTCCTGAAGGTGGCGTAACTGGCTGATGGGTAGTGGCGCGGCGGCCAGGGGAGTTTGCGGGTGGTGTTGACATATAGTACGTTTCATACTATTATGTTTCGTACTATGAGCGCCACCAGCAACCTCGCATTCGCCCTGCTCGGCCTGCTCCACGAGCGACCACGCTCGGGCTACGACCTCCGTAAGCTCTTCGCCTCCACCCCCATGGCCCACTACAGCAGCAGCCCCGGCGCCATCTATCCCGCCCTGCGCCGCCTGGAGCGCGAGGGCCTGATCACGGGCTCGGTCGACCGCAGCCAGTCGCTGCGACCCAAGAAAACGTTCCGGCCAACCGCCAAGGGGATCCGCCAGCTCAAGCGCTGGACCTCGCAGCCCGTCAGGCGCGAGGATGTCGTCTTCCATCTCGATGAGCTGGTGCTCCGCTTCTCCCTGATGGCGGGGCTGCAGACCGCTGCCCAAACGCGGCGCTTCCTGGAGGGCTTCGTCCGGGAAGTGGAAGCGTATGTACTCGAGCTGCGCCGACAGGAGAAGGCGCTTCCGGCCGATGCCCCGCTGCACGGCCGCCTGGCGCTGCAGTGCGGGATCGAATCGTACCGGGCGCACGCCCGCTGGGCGAGACGTGCGCTTCGTGGTTTCAACGAGAGGAAGGAAAGGCAGTGAGATGGAACGGATAAATCGAGAATCGATGACGCGACCGAACGCGGCGCAGGGCTCGCTCGGCCTGGCGGCCCGAGTTATTGGATTGGGGCTGGTCGTGTTCGTGTGCTTGCGTCTCACTGCGCTGATCGCCGACGCGCTTTTCCCCCTGAGCCTTCCTGGCCCGTCCCGGGCACCCATCGATCAGCCTGGGACGGCGCCGGCGTGGCTGGTCGTCTCCTTGCTCTACGCGGTTGTGCTGGCGTATCCCATCGTGCGCTCGCGCTGGACCGGCTGGCGCCTGGTAGCGGCCATCTTTCTGGTCTTCTACGGGATCGTGTCCGTCCTGACCTGGATTGAAGTGGCGGTCTTCATGGCGCATGTGGTTCCCGATGGCCTGGTGACCCGTACGCTCGCCTTCGACGCGCTGAGCGCAGCGTTGATCGCGCCGTTGGCGGCCCTGCTGTTCGCTAAGCTGCGGGCGCTGCCCCGATTGGATGAGGAGAATCGCAGGCTGCGGATCTCCGTGCGCGGGTGGGCCTGGAGGCTGGCCATCATCGCGGTAAGCTACGTGTTCCTCTACTCGCTGTTCGGCGCCCTCGTCGCCTGGCGTGCTCCGGCGGTGCGCGAGTACTACGCCGAGCTGGCGATGCCGTCGCCGGGCAACATCATGCTGCTGCAGGCGGGACGAGCGATGATCTGGGTGGCCATGGCGCTGCCGGTGATCCGGATGATGAAGGGTCCGTGGTGGGAGACGTCTCTGGCTGTGGGTCTTTTGTTCGCCGTGTTGATGAACGCCGGGCTTCTGGTGCCGAACCCGCTCATGCCGGAGGCTGTACGGATGACGCATCTGGTCGAGACGGCGACCTCGAACTTCATCTTCGGGTTCTTCATAGCGTGGCTGCTGCTACGCCCATGGGCGCGGCAGACGGCGCTCTCGCAAGTGCGGTCAACGGCCAGCGTCGCGGCCGGCTGAGGTTCGCACCTCGCCGGCCGCTCTCAGGTCGGTGGCACGTCGCCGGCGCGTCGGCCCTGCGCCCTTTAGGCCGAAACCGTTTCCTGCTAGAATTGAGCTGAAATATCTGCTGATCGGGGACCTCCCGGGCATCCCGGGCGTTCAAGCAACAACTGGAAACGACAGCGAGGCAACGGAACATGAAGCGTGCAACATCGATTGCCAGCGTGGCGGCGCTGGTCCTGGTGGTGGCGGGTTCTTACAGCTGCGCTACCCGTACGCAGACGGGAGCGGCCGTTGGTGCGGGCGCCGGCGCGGTCGTCGGCGGGGTGATCGGTCATGCGGCTGGCAACACCGCCGTCGGTGCGATCGTCGGTGCCGCGGTGGGCGGCGCAGCCGGCGCGATCATCGGCAACTATATGGACAGGCAGGCCGAAGAGATGGAGCGGGACCTGGAGGGCGCGAAGATCGAGCGGATCGGCGAGGGGATCAAGATCACCTTCCAGTCGGGCCTGCTCTTCGACGTGGACAAGGCCGATCTGCGGCCCGAGGCGCGCCAGAACCTCGAGAAGCTCGCCGGGATCCTGAACAAGTACGAGGACACGAACATCCTCATCGAGGGTCACACCGACTCGACGGGACCCGAGGGCTATAACATGGATCTTTCCCGTCGGCGGGCCGAGTCGGTCTCTCATCACCTGGCGACCCTGAACGTGGCAACATCCCGCTTCAGTGTGATCGGCTACGGCGAAATGCAGCCCGTGGCCACGAACGACACGCCAGACGGGCGCCAGCTGAACCGGCGGGTCGAGTTGGCGATCATGGCCAACGAGAAGCTCAAGAAGGCGGCAAGGGAGCAAGCGACGGGAAGCTGAGCGGGTAACACGACAGGCGGGATCGGTGAGTCAGGGCCAGAGGCGGGAGCTGAGCGTCTGGGAAATCGTTCTCATCCTCGAGTTCACCGCCCTGCTGATCGGTCTCGCCATGCCCATCATACCCAGCAAGACAGGCGGCGATCTCAGCCTGGCCGACTGGTTCTTTGACGATCCCAGCTATCTCCAGGAAGTCCTCGTCTATTTCCTGCTGACAAACCTGATCCTCGGGCTGCTCGCGCTTGTCGCCCTCGGCTATACCCATATAGAGCGCGGTCGCCGGGACGGCGGCTGAGCTGAGGGTGCGGCTGACCGGCGAGGTCGAGTTTCCTTCTAACGAGCCTCAGCGGATATGAGGCTCAGTCCCGATCGGTGAAGGACGGCCCGCCTGATTCCGCTGAGGCCGCACGACGAGAGCCAACCCGCGATCTCATCATATGAGTAGGTCTGTCCACCGAGGGTATGGAAGAAGAGCAGGCTGTAGATGCGGGTGATCAACTGCGCTGACTTCAGTACTTTCTTCTCGCGGAGGATGTCCAGTATGATGATGGACCCTCCATCGGCGAGAGAATCGGAGATCTTGCCGATCAGCTTCCTGTTGTCGGAGTCGGTGTGCTCGTGGACGACGTTGAGCAGCAAAACGGCGTCGTAGTCAGCACCGAGATCGTCAGTAAAGTAGTCGCCGGCCAGAAAGGTTATCCGGTCTTCGAGTCGGGCGGCTTTGACGTTTTGTTCGGCGATTTCGCTCGCGTAAGGTGAATCGAAGATGGTGACGGATATTGAGTCGTACTTCTGGCAGAGCGCGATACTGTACAATCCGTGGCCACCTCCTACATCGAGGACTTTTCGGCAACTCTGTTTGAGCCGTATACGTCTCGACAGCTCGGGCGTTGTCATTCTGGCAATAGCCATCATGAACCGCTGATACATCTGCGCTGCCTCTGGGTGGTCGCTGATCCAGTCGTAGAAATTGCAGTAGGGGGTTCCGGCCTTGATCGATTCCTGCACGTATGGAAAGAGGTCGCTCATCGTCTGGCTGTAGAAGGGGAACCCGGAGTGCACGGATGTTGGCGGCTCGCGCGTCATCCATCTCTCCGTCATCGCACTGTTGGCGTAACGCTCTCCTCTCTTCTTCACGTAGCCGAGTGACTCGAGCACGTCGAGGAGGATGGCGAGTCCTTTCTCGCTACAGTGCGTGGCAGCCGCCAGGTCTGAGATGTTGAGCGGCTGGCTGTGCAGCTCTTCGAAGAGATCCAGACGCAGCGCGGCAACGATCACATGGAATGAAAACCCGCCCATGATATCTAGGAGCGGTGCTGGCCCCTGG
>CANPVY010000160.1 GCA_947581845.1 uncultured bacterium
CGATGAGCAACACCACGGACACGATAGAGGCTCTAGCCCAGCGCGAATACAAGTACGGGTTCGTCACGGACATCGAGCAGGAGTTCGCGCCGCCGGGATTGAACGAGGAGATCATCCGGTTCATCTCGGCGAAGAAGAACGAGCCGGACTGGCTGCTGGAGTGGCGACTGAAGGCCTACCGGCACTGGAAGGAGCTGTACGATGCGGGCAGGGAACCCAAGTGGGCGTTCCTGCCGTACGGCTATGGTCCGATCGATTACCAGGCGATCAGCTACTACGCGGCTCCCAAGAGCCGGCCGGAGAGCCTCGATGAGGTGGACCCGGAGCTGTTACGCACGTACGAGAAGCTGGGGATCCCGCTGGAAGAGCAGAAGTGGCTGGCGGGTGTGGCCGTGGACGCGGTGTTCGATAGCGTCTCGGTGGCGACGACGTTCCAGAAGGAGTTAGAGAAGCACGGGATCATCTTCTGCTCGTTCTCGGAAGCGGTGCAGAAGCATCCCGAACTGGTACGTCAGTACCTGGGCACGGTGGTCCCGCACACCGACAACTTCTTCGCGGCACTGAACTCAGCGGTGTTCAGTGACGGATCATTCGTCTACGTGCCGAAGGGCGTGCGTTGCCCGATGGAGCTGTCCACCTACTTCCGGATCAACGCGGCGCAGGCGGGTCAGTTCGAGCGCACGCTGATCGTCGCTGACGAAGGCAGCTATGTGAGCTATATGGAGGGCTGTACAGCTCCGATGCGGGATGAGAACCAGTTGCATGCCGCTGTGGTGGAACTCGTCGCCCTCGATGATGCGACGATCAAGTACTCGACGATCCAGAACTGGTATCCGGGTGACGAGGAGGGCCGGGGCGGTATCTACAACTTCGTCACCAAGCGGGGCAAGTGTCAGGGTCGTAACTCGCACATCTCGTGGACGCAGGTGGAGACGGGCTCGTCGATCACCTGGAAGTATCCGAGCTGCATCTTGCAGGGCGACAATTCGGTCGGCGAGTTCTACTCGGTGGCGTTGACGAACCTGAGACAGCAGGCCGATACGGGCACGAAGATGATCCATATCGGCAAGAACACGAAGTCGACGATCGTGAGCAAAGGCATCTCGGCGGGCCGCGGTCAGAACACGTATCGCGGCATGGTGAAGATCATGAAGGGCGCCGAGAACGCACGGAACTACACGCAGTGCGACTCGCTGCTGATCGGTGACCAGTGCGGCGCGCACACGTTTCCGTACATCGAGGTGAAGAACCGCAGCGCGCGTATGGAGCACGAGGCCTCGACGTCGAAGATCGGCGAGGACCAGATGTTCTACTGTCAGCAGCGTGGGATCGGCATGGAGGACGCGATCTCACTGATCGTGTCGGGCTTCTGCAAGGAAGTGTTCGGGGAACTACCGATGGAGTTCGCGGTGGAGGCGCAGAAGCTGTTGAGCGTGAGCCTGGAGGGCAGTGTCGGCTAGAGCGGGCGTCCGAACGAGTGATGAGGAGCAGAGAAGATAGATGCTGGAGATCAAGAATCTGCACGTGAGCGTTGAGGGCAGGAAAATCCTCAAGGGATTCAGCCTGAAGGTTGACGCTGGCGAGGTGCATTCGATCATGGGGCCGAACGGCTCGGGCAAGAGCACTCTGGCGTCGGTGCTGGCTGGCCGTGATGGTTACGAGGTGACCCAGGGCCAGGTCCTATACCGGGGTCGGGATCTTCTCGAGATGGAAGCGGAGGAGCGTGCCTGTGAGGGTGTGTTCATGGCCTTTCAGTACCCGGTGGAGATTCCCGGAGTCGGGAGTATCCAGTTCCTGACGGCGGCGTTGAATGCGATACGCAAGCACCGGGGCGAGGAGGAGCTCGACGCGTTCGAAGCGTTGAAGCTGTTCAAGGACAAGGTGAAGCAGCTGCACATGAGCGACGAGATGCTGCACCGGTCGGTGAACGAGGGCTTTTCCGGCGGTGAGAAGAAGAAGAACGAGATCTTCCAGATGGCGGTACTCGAGCCCAGCTTGGCGATTCTGGACGAGACCGACTCGGGCCTTGATATCGACGCGCTTCGTATTGTGGCGGACGGTGTGAACGCGCTGCGCAGCCCGGAGCGCGCGATGTTGGTGATCACGCACTACCAGCGACTGCTGAACTACATCGTTCCTGACTACGTGCACGTGCTGGTGGATGGGCGGATCGTGCGGTCAGGTGGCAAGGAGCTGGCGTTGCATCTGGAGGAGCACGGCTACTCCTGGGCCGGCGAGCGTGATCCGGCGGCGCCCGCTGGCGCGAGCGCGTGAGGAGGCGCGGCCGTTGAGCGGGAAGCTGAAGGGCAAAGGAGGTCTGGAGGGCTATCTCGAGGCCTTCAAGAGGTTCCAGAACGGTGCGGGCGGGCCGTCCTGGCTGCGGGACGTGAGGCAGGCGGCGATCCAGCGGTCCGCGGAGCTCGGGTTCCCGACGGTACGAGACGAGCACTGGAAGTTCACCAACCTGGCGCCGCTGGCGAAGAAGACGTTCCGTGCCGCGTCGGGTGGCGGGAAGATCACATTGGACGACGTGGCACCGTTCGTCTTCCGGGGTCAGGAGTCGGCGCGGCTGGTGTTCGTGAACGGCCGTTACGTGGAGGAGCTGTCTGACCCATGCGCTCAGCCGGGCGGTGTGATCGCCTGTAGCCTGGCGCAGTCGCTGGGGACGCACAAGGAGTTGGTGGAGCAGCATCTAGCGAAGCATCTCGATTACGAGCGGGATTTCTTCGCGGTCCTGAACACGGCGTTCATGGCGGACGGCGGCTTCGTCTACGTGCCTGCGCGGGCGCTGGTACAGCGGCCGATCCATCTAGTCTTCGGGACAACGAAGACATCGAGCCCTGTGGTCACGCATCCGCGCAACCTGATCATGGTCGGCGAGGCGGCGGAGGCCGCGATTGTGGAGGAGTACGTCTCGTTGGGCGGTGACGAGTACTTCACGAACGCGGTGTCAGAGCTCGTGGTCGACGAGGGTGCGGTGCTCGAGCACTACCGGGTCGAGCGTGAGAGCGAGCGGGCGTACAATATCGGCACGGTGCGCGTGCAGCAGGGGCGGGGCAGCAACGTGACCTGCCACGGAGTGTTCTTAGGTGGCGCTTTGGTGCGCAACAACATGCATCCGGTGTTGGCGGGTGAAGGTGCAGAGTGTGTGCTGAACGGTGTGTTCATGCCGCGCGGCCGGCAGCACATCGACAACTTCATGTGGGTCGAGCACGCGAGCCCGCACTGCGGCAGCCGGCAGTATTACAACGGCATTCTGGACGACAAGGCGAGCGGGGTCTTCAGCGGCCGAATCATTGTCCACAAGGACGCACAGAAGACGGACGCCAAGCAGACGAACCGCAACCTCTTGCTCTCCGACGAAGCCCAGATGGACAGCAAGCCTCAGCTGGAGATCTATGCGGACGACGTGAAGTGCACGCATGGAGCGACGATCGGCCAGCTGGACGACGAGGCGATCTTCTACCTGCGGTCGCGCGGCATCGCGGCGGAGACGGCACGGACGCTGTTGCTTTTCGGCTTCGCGGCCGAGAATCTGGAACGCATGAGAGAGGAGCCGATCCGCCGCTATGTGGAGGACCTGGTCACGGGTAGGTTGCCGCGCGGTGAGATCTTGAAGAAACTGAGCTAGGACTGCGGTCGCGCCTTCCACTCAGCGGATGGCGCGCCGTTCCAGCCGGGCTACCGGGAGGCGCGCCCCATGTCGGACCTTCGCGAGCTGTATCAGCAGGTCATCATCGAGCACAGCCGCAACCCCCGCAACTTCAAGGAGCTGGAGGGCGCGAGCCACAGCGCCGAGGGCTACAATCCGCTTTGCGGCGACCAGATCACGGTCTACGTGGTGTTGGAAGGCGAGCGTGTGAAGGATATCGCCTTCAAGGGTTCGGGCTGCGCGATCTCGAAGGCGTCGGCGTCGCTGATGACGACGGTCGTCAAAGGCAAGACGAGGGCCGAGGCTGAGGAGGCCTTCGACCGTTTTCGCGCGATGGTGACCAGTAGTCGTGAGGCAGAGATTGACGAGGAGGCGCTCGGCAAGCTGGCGGTGTTGTCCGGGGTTCGCGAGTTTCCGGTCAGGGTGAAGTGTGCGACGCTAGCCTGGCACACCTTACATGCGGCGCTGGAGGGTAAGGGCGAGCCGGTCTCGACGGAATGACGAGCTAAGCGAGATGCATGCGAACATGGCACTGGACGTAGGGTCGATCAAGCGGGACTTCCCGATCCTCGAGCAAGAGGTAAGCGGCCACCGACTCGTCTATCTCGACAGCGCGGCGTCGTCGCAGCGGCCGCGGGTCGTGATCGAGGCGTTGGAGCGTTACTACGAGCGCGATCACGCCAACGTGCACCGTGGGCTTCACGAGCTATCGACGCGGGCGACGCGTGCCTATGAGGGTGCGCGTGAGACGGCGGCGCGGTTCATCGGTGCGGCGGCCGCGAGCGAGGTCGTGTTCGTGCGCGGCACGACGGAGGGAATCAACCTGGTAGCCACGGCCTGGGGCTATGAGAACGTGGGGCGGGGTGACGAGATCCTGCTAACGGTGCTGGAGCACCATTCCAACATCGTGCCGTGGCAGTTGCTGGCGCAGCGTGTCGGCGCACGTCTGAAGTACGTCGATATCGACGAGCAGGGGCGTTTACGACTCGAGCAGCTGGATGAGTTGCTGACGGACCGCACGCGCTTGGTCGCTTTCACGCATGTCTCGAACGGGATCGGGACGATCAACCCGGTCGAGGAGATCGTGGCGGCGGCGAAGCGGGTAGGCGCGCGGGTGCTGGTGGACGGTGCGCAGGCGGCGCCGCACCTGCCGTTGGATGTGCAGGCGCTGGGTTGCGATTTCTACGTGTTCAGTGGGCACAAGATGTGCGGGCCCACAGGGATCGGCGTGCTGTGGGGGCGGCGCGAGCTACTGGAGGCGATGGCGCCGTACCAGGGCGGCGGCGAGATGATCGAGCTGGTCGAATTGGAGCGGGCGACGTACAAGCCGCCGCCCCACAGGTTCGAGGCGGGCACGCCGAACATCGCGGACGCGGTGGGCTTGGCGGTGGCGATGGACTACCTGGCGCGGCTCGGGCGTGAGCGGATCCAGGCGCACGAGCACGATCTGTTTGGCTACGCGCTGGAGCGGACGCGCGAAATACCGGGGTTCCGGGCGTTCGGTCCGGAGAGCGATCATTCAGGCGTGTTCTCCTTCGAGCTCGGCGCTCTGCATCCTCACGATGTGGCGCAGATACTGAACGACCGGGGGATCGCGGTGCGGGCTGGCCACCACTGCAACCAGCCGCTGATGAGGCGACTGGGTGTCACGGCGACGACGCGCGCGTCTTTCTACTTGTACAACGATCGAGATGATGTGGATGCCCTCTGTGAGGGGCTGAGAGGTGTAATCGACTTCTTCAGCTAGGAGGCGTCGGGGCCCGGTGAGACCGCGCGGTCCGCCCTCCTGCCATCAGTCGAGACTCTTGCCAGCCAGCCCGGACGCTCGGAAGCTACGCGAGCCGCTCCCCCGGTCCCTCCCGCGTGTAACTGGAACGGCCTAGTCCTCTTCCTCGTCTTCCGCGTGCGTGTCGATCAGCTTTGCGCGCCTCAGGGCGTCGCGGCCGAACCTGTCTGAGACCTGGTCCATCAGGTCGGCCACGCGGTGGTCCCGTTCATTGCGTTGTCCTTCCTCGAACAGCTTCAGCTGGGTAGCGCTGTCGGGTGCGTGCAGCCCGGAGACGCCGACGCCGATCAGGCGAATAGGTCGGTCGCCGGGATCAGCGGCCGTGAGTAGCTGAAGTGCTATTGGGTAGATGGTGTCCGTGGTGGTCAGATCAGAGCCCACAGTCTGCCTGCGCGTGAGTGTCTCGAAAGGAGCGAGGCGGAGCTTGATGGTGACGGTACGGGCGGCGAGGCGGCGGCGACGGAGCTTGGCGGCGACCTCTTCGGTGAGGGCGAGCAGCGTGCGCTGCACGAGGTCACGGTCATCGGTGTCGCTGAGGAATGTGGTCTCGCGGCTGATCTGTTTGCGCTCGCGCTCGGGCTCGACCGGCCGGTCGTCGCGGCCGTTGGCCAGCTCGTATAGGTGCTGAGCGTGGTGCTGGCCCAGTTGGCGTTCGAGGGTCTCGAGGTGCGCAGCGGCGATATCGCCGATGGTGAGCAGGCCCAGTGCGTGCAGCCGCTCCGCCGTCTTCGGGCCGACCCCCCAGAGCCGCTCGATCGGCAGCGGCTGGAGGAACTCCCGCTCCCTGCCTGGCTCGACGACGACGAGGCCGTCGGGTTTCTCGAGGTCGGAGGCCAGCTTGGCGAGGAACTTGTTGGGCGCGATGCCGATGGAGACGGTGAGCCGTTCCTGCTCGCGGATCTGGCGCTTGATGCGGCGGGCGATGGTCACGCCGTCACCGAAGAGCTTGGTCGAAGCCGTAACGTCCAGGAAGGCCTCATCGATGCTGAGCTCCTCGACCAGCTCGGTGTAGCCCTCCAGGATCTGCATGATGTGTTGGGACACCTCGGCGTAGAGCGACATACGAGGCCGCAGGTAGACGGCGTCGGGGCAGCGGCGATAGGCCTCGGAGATGGGCATAGCGGAGTGGATGCCGTACTTGCGGGCCGCGTAGTTGCAGGCGGCGACCACGCCGCGCCCGCGACCACCGCGAGGGTCCGCGCCGACGACGATGGGGCGGTCGGCGATCTCCGGGTTCTCGCGCACCTCGACGGCCGCGAAGAACGCGTCCATGTCGGCGTGGAGGATCGTTCGGATCACTGATCAGACAGCGAGGTCAGAGGTTCTCTGGTTCCAACGGTTCTACACCCGCGGTCACGCGGCCGTTCTTCACGTTCCACGTTGACCCGTTAAGCGGGCTCTCCTACGTTCTAGTCTCGCTATGAAAGACGCAACACTGGGTGGCTACATCCGCGAGCACGAGCGACCGCCGGCCTTCGAGGGACGGGACGGTGATTCGTACACGGTGGAGATCATCAGCGAACCGGGTGATGAGGGTACCTGGTGCGCCTATCTGTTCTTCTTGAGATGGCACGGGAACGAGCCGGTAGGGCATGTGGAGAGCGAGTATCTGGTGGAGGCGGCGACGGAGGAAACGGCGCGCGCTGAGGTGGAGAAGCTCACGCTTCACGAGGTGAAACACGTGTTGGACGAGCTGGTGTCCGGGTGATGGGTGGCGGCGCGGTTTTGAAAGGCCGGGTGCTGCGAACGGCCGGCGGTATCTATCACGTGGAGGTCGGGGACGAGACACTGGAATGCGCGCTGCGCGGGCGCCTGAAGCGGAAGCGGGGGATCGGTAGGGTCGCGGTGGGCGACGAGGTGGAGGTCGAGCGGCTGCCGGATGGCAGCTGTGTGATCTGCGAGCTTCTGCCACGTGCTTCGCGACTCTCGCGTCGTACGGCGCACGGCCGGCGCGAGCAGATCATCGCGGCGAACGTGGACCAGCTGGGCGCGGTATTCTCGGTGGCGCAGCCCGAGCCGGTCTACTCGAATGTCGACCGTTTCCTGGTGCTTGCTGAGGAGAGCGAGATCGCGGCGTTTCTGGTCGTGAACAAAATCGACCTGACGAGCGAAAGCGAGGCACGAGAGGGTTTCGACCTCTACGAGCAGATCGGGTATCCGGTCGTCTACACGAGCGCGACAAGCGGCGCCAACCTGGGCCAACTGAGCGAACGGCTCGCTGGTCACACGACTCTGTTCGTCGGCCCCTCGGGGGCCGGGAAGTCGAGCCTGCTCAACGCGCTGCAGCCGGGGCTGGGGCTGCGGGTCGGTGAGATCAGCAAGGCGATCAAACGGGGCCGGCACACGACGGTGGCGGCGTCGCTACAGCGTTTGGACGTGGGTGGCTACGTGGTGGACACGCCCGGGCTCGGCAGGCTGCAGTTCTGGGAGGTGGGCACGCATGAGCTGCCGTGGTGCTTCCCGGAGTTTCGGCCGTATCTAGGCGATTGCAGGTTTCAGGATTGCAGCCACGTCCATGAGCCGGACTGCGCCGTGATCGCGGCGGTGGAGACTGGCGAGTTGCCGTCGCGCCGTTACGAGAGCTATGTCACGATCCTGGAGGAGCAGAAGGCGGGTCCACGCTAAGGCGTGCGCCCTTTGGGTCGGAGCCTGAGGAGCACGGGGATCGCGCGCAGCTTTTGCTCATCGAGTTCTTGCCAGAGTATACCGGGCGGTCGCTCAAAGGCCCGTGCGGTGTGTATGATCTCGTCGGGCGTGACGACGAAGTCGAGAGGCACGTCGTGCCGCGTCATCGGGATCTCGCCATCCGGAACGATCTGGAGCGCGTGTACGGTCGTGACGACGACCGTGTTCTCGCCGATGAGGCCGGCCTGACGAGCGAGCGCGAACTCGAGGTCGGAGTAACCGCCGCCCTTACCGAGGCGGGAGCCGTCGCGGGAGACGGCGACGGAGCCGGCGAGCACGATGTCGATCGCCGACATCTCTTGGATGGCCACCGGGCGGCCGTAGCGTGCGGCGCCTTTGATGCTCGCCGCGCGGTAGGGAGGGACGCGCAGGCGATTCGGCTCCAGCGCGATGAAAGGTAGCGAGTCGCGTAGGCGAGGGACGGCCATGTAGACGGTGAGGCCGGCGGCTAGGGCGTTCTTGCGTGCCTGCAGCTGCGGTGAGTCCGGGTTAGACTTGATGTTCCTGGCGTTGCGCCAGGCAGCTAGCTGGGTTAGGCGGTCGGCGGCCGCCTCGGCGCCGACGAAGTTGGGGATGCGGCCTTCCGCGCCCGGGAAACGTGCAACGCTCTCTTCCTGAAGGCGGCGCCAGATCGTGTTGCGGAGTTCTTGTTTGCGCTCTCGGATGTCCATGAGGCCTGTACGGGCGTTTGCTAAGGTCGTGCAAGGCTAGCACGAAAGGAACGCGGAGGCTCGAGCGAGGGCAAGCGGTGAGCCCGGAGTCATTGATCGAGAGGATAGGGGCCGAGCTGGCGCGACGGGAGGCGCGGCGGGCGGAGCCGGGCGCGTACGACGTGGAGGCGGCGGTAACGCTTCTGCTGCGGCCGGCGGCTGCGGGGCTCAAGTTCCTGGCGATCAAGCGGACCGAGCAGGAGCGGGATCCGTGGTCCGGGCACATGGCGCTTCCGGGCGGGCGCAGAGATGACGATGACGCGAGCCTCTGGGCGACGGCGGTGCGGGAGACGCGTGAGGAAGTCGGCGTGGATCTCGAGAAGGTCGGGCGGCTCGTGGGTCAGCTTGACGATGTGGTGCCGGGAACGCGGCGGATTCCGGCCATCGCGATCACGCCGTTCGTGGTCGCGGTGCAACCCGATGTTGTGACTCGCACGAGTACGGAGGTGGAGTACGCGGTCTGGGTTCCGCTTGAGGTTGTCGTGGATGAGGAGCACCGCGGTACGCTGCAGCTGGACGTGCTATCTGATCGTGAGTTTCCCACCATCGAGTATGGTGGCCATGTGATCTGGGGGCTGACGCTCCGCATCCTGGGGCAGCTGGAGGAAGTGCTGAGCCGGATCGGCTATACCGGGAGGGGATAGGCGTGAGGCGCGCCGGTGCATCGAGAAGCTGGAGCGCTGCAAGGTCGAGCGCGCTGAAGACATGTTCGAGCTCCTTGTTGATCAGGTCGTCGGCGTAGGCCTCCAGCTGGGCAGCGCGGTCAAGCGTAGCTACAGGATCTGTCCTGCAGGAGCTGGTGGGCTGTGCGGCGACGCCGGTGGGGTGCGCCCCACCGGCGATCATCCCGTGTGCGCAGTTGTACTAGTGACCCGGGTCGTGGACCCAGTCGGCGATGAAGATGTTGGTGTCGCCTGGCTTCGCGTTGAAGCGGTTTGAGCCCCAGACGAGCTTGCTGCCGTCCGAGTTGAACATCGGGAAGCCATCAAACTCATCGTGGTAGGTTATACGCTCGAGCTCGGTGCCGTCGATGTTGATCGCGTAGAGATCGAAGTCGCGACTACCGCGGTCGTGCACGTTCGACGCAAAGATCACTCGATCGCCGCTGGGGAAGAAATAGGGCGCGAAGTTGGCGGTCCCGTTGTCCGTGAGCTGCCGCTTGTTCGAGCCGTCGGCGTCCATGACGAAGATGTCCAGTTTACTGGGCCGGATCAGGTTCTGCCCCAGTAGCCGCAGGTAGTCCTGCCGCTCTTCCAGGGTCTCCGGATGGTAGGCCCGGTAGACGATCTTGGTGCCATCGTAAGAGAAGAAGGGGCCGCCGTCGTAGCCCAGCTCATCGGTCAGTTGCCTCACGTCCGTGCCGTCGGCGTTCATCGTATAGATGTCGAGGTCGCCGTTCCGCAGGGAAGTGAAGACGATCTTCTGGCCATCGCGTGAGATGGTGGCCTCGGCATCGTAGCCCCAGGTGTCGGTGAGCTGAACCAGGTTGCCGCCGTCGCGGTCGGCGACGAAGATCTCGTACTCCGGATAGAGCGCCCACACGTAGCCCATGGAGTAGTCGGGCGGCGGTGGGCAGCTCTCGTCGTATGCGTGCGTGGAGGAGTAGAGGATCCTGTCGCCTGCGGGGAAGAAATACGAGCAGGTGGTGCGGCCCTTCCCGGTGCTCACGAGCTGCAACTCACCGCCGCTGGCTGGCAGAGTGAAGATCTGGTCGCAGCCGTACTCGCCGTGCGTGGACTGTAGGATCAGATAGCGGTCATCGGCCGAGAAGTAGGCTTCGGCATTTTCGCCGCCGAACGTCAGCTGCGTCACGTTGCGCAGGTGGACCTCTCGTGGCTCTGTGAGACTGGCGCGCGCCTCGATGGCGGGACCCTGGTCAGACCCGGAGTCCTCCTGAGCCGTGCAGGCCAGCGTCAGGCCGGCGACGGCCAGTGGGAGTAACGGGTTAAGTGTCAGGACAAGACCTCCTTGATCGTCTCTTCGATTTGCGGGACGAGCGCGTCCCAGTCAGCGGATGCGGACTTGGTCACGGTAATGAAGTCCTCGGCGATAAGGAGCGATTCGACGCCCTCGATCGCGAAGAGCCGGCTGGCAAGCGGGTCTTCCTCAGCCGCCTCGGGTTCGAAATACGGCTTACTGCCACCGCCCTCCACCAGTGTGCGGTCCACGGTGAACTTGGCCGCGTTGGGGTTGGGCGTGCCCTCAACCGTGATGTCCGGGTCCGGCATGGTGGTCTCTCCTCGTGTGTACGGGAGGGTGCCTGAGAGGGGGTGAAACTAACCGGTCAGGCGGCGAGGAGACAGTCCTCGAGGGTGCGTGAAGCGAAGTCGAGCTGCTCCTCGCTGATGGTCAGGGGTGGGGTGAGGGTGAGGACGCTGGCGTGCGGGCCATCGGCCAGCACGATCAACCCGCGGCGCAGAGCCGCGAGGATGACGCGCTGGGCGCGCTCCCGGTCCGGCGTGCGGGTGTCGGAGTCGCGGACCAGCTCGATTCCTGCGAGCAGGCCGCACCCGCGGACGTGTCCGATCCCGGGGACGCGCCCCTGCAGCGCTTGCAGCCGCTGGAGAAGCTGCTCG
>CANPVY010000161.1 GCA_947581845.1 uncultured bacterium
GCGATCGCCCTGGCCAGCTCGTCCACGTCCATACGGAACTCATCGTCGGTGGGGATCTTCCGCACACCTTGCTTGCCGAGGCCGAGCACGATGGCCGCCTTCTCGATGGAGGAGTGAGCCTCTTCCGATGTGTAGAGCCGCAGGAGTGGGAGGTCGGTACGGCCGGCCATCCCGCGCTCGCGGATGTCGAGATCGGAAAGCGCATGGCGAGCCGCCGCGATGGCGCAGAGCGAGGAGACCGAGGCGGTGTCCATGATCACGCCTTCCAGACCGGGAGGCAGGCCCAGCAGCTGGCGCAGCCAATCGACGCTGAGCTCCTCCAGCTCCGTGGCCGCTGGCGACGTCTGCCACAACATCGCGTTGACGTTGAGCGCCGCGGCGAGCAGCTCGCCGAGTATGCCGGGAATGGACCCCGTGATGCTGAAGTAGGCGAAGAAGCCGGGATGGTTCCAATGCGTGATACCCGGCACCACGATCTTCTCGAAATCGTCCAGTATGACGTCGAGCGGCTCACCGGTCCCGGGCGCGCTTTGGGGCAGCGCTCCCTTCAGCTCCTGAGGGGCAACCTGGGCCAGGACCGGGTAGGCCTCGGGTTGGCTGAGGTAGGCTGCGATCCAGTCGATCGCCCGCCGGCTGGCGCGGCGGAACTCCTCCACGGACAAGTCACGCGCTTGGTGCATGTTCCCCCCTGCACGGTTGCGAACGATACCCGGTCATTTGCGCCGCAAGGCCCGTCAAGTTTAGCTTGCAAGCCTTGTTACGATCACGAGACATCAGTTCGAGCGGTTCAGCAAATAGAGAGGAATCGGCCCCGTGCGCAATACCATGAGCTGGTTACCTGCATACCTTGTCTTCGGGGCCTCATTGGCCGCGCTCCTCGCGTGTGAGCGCTCAGAGAGTGTCGGCTGGGCTGACCGGGAGGGGCCGGGCAGCGTGGCTCCGCCGCGGACCGGGGCGGCGTCAAGCTCTCCGTCGCCGTCTGAACAGGCGGCGCCGGGCAGTCCCAGTGCGATCGTGCTGGAGTACCAGCAGTTGGCAATGGCTCTGGACACGCTGCGGCAGCGGGCGATGGCAGATGAAGTGCTGGCGGCCGAGTGGAGTCGGCTGCAGGCGGATGTGGAGGCGCGGATCGCGGAGGGCTCCGCGTTCCACAGGGAGTTGATCGCCCGTCGGGCCGAGATCGAAGCGCGTTGGGTGGAGGCCCAGGAGACGGGTGTGCCGATACCGCGCGAGGAATTGCAGCAGCTGATTGAGCACTACTCGAACATCCGGGCCGAGTTCAGCCGGGCGCGCAACCAGCTACTTGAGGAGGATCCCGAACTGGCTGCGCGGCTGATTGCACTTCAGCGACGCATGTTCGACAAGATGCGCGAGCTCGAGCCGGCTCGCGCCGCTGAGATCGACCGGGTCGAGGAGCTGGAGAACCTGCTGTTCCGTCGGCAGTCGCCGCTCCCCGAACGGGACAGCACAGCCAGCGACCCGCCCGGCTGATCGCCAAGGGTCCCACCTTTCGAATCCAAGCGTGTGCCCACAGCACGGTACAGATGCGGGTACGGGCAGTCCGTCCAGCTCCGGTTCGGCTCCCCGCCGTGGCGGTGACAGGTGCGCTGGCGCTGCGTCAGAATCACCGCGGCGCTGGTATGTCCGGGCGAGTTGCTGTATGTTCTTTTCTGATCGCGCGCGCCATCGCGCGTGTTCTCGTTGCGAGGTGTGGGCCGGACGGTGGGGGAGTGCGGGAACGGCAAGTCCCACCAGCGGCGAGCCTGGCGGCACTGCCACAGGAGGGGGGGTACGCGGTGCGTGATTTCACGCAGGTCGTCAAGGAGAACGTAGGCGAGTATCGGGGCTGGTTCACCAGCGCGGTCAAGTGGGCTCCGATCTTCGCAGCCACACTGATGGCGCTGTCTCAGGACCCGCGCCTGCAGGCGCGCCATCGGACTCTGGTGAACGCGGCGTTGGCCTACTTCGTGACCGCCGACGACGCCGTCCCAGAGAAGGAGTACGGACCGTACGGCTATCTGGATGACAACCTGGTCAGCGCCTACGTGTTAGAGCGAATCGCGCGTGAAATCGGGTGGCGTGTCATCGAGGAGGCCTGGAACGGCGAGTTGGCAGCACGGGATGTCGCGCGGGATACCCTGGACCGTGAGTACGAGCTCCTCGGGCATCTAGGTCAGGAGGCGTTGCAGAAAGCAGGAGTTCTGGAAGAGCGCGGCCGGCGGTTGGCAGATGCCGGCGACGTGACGGCCCCGGTCGGGTTGGTTTAGCCGTATACGCTCGCAGTTTCTCGACCTCTTTTGCAACAGGCTGACTTGCAATAACTTGGAAGTGAGCGTTGATCAACCGTAGCTTGGAGTTGTGACCATGGGCATCGGCAATTTCGGTTGGACCGAAGGCCTGTTGATCGCCTTCCTGTTCTTGCTTCTGTTCGGCGCCCGCCGGTTGCCGGAGATCGGTCAGTCGCTGGGGAAGGGGATCCGCGAGTTCAAGAAGTCTCTAACCTCTGCGGATGAGGAGCCGCAGGTCGGCTCGGGGGAGCAAGAGATCTCCCGGGTCGAGGGTCCAAAGAGTCGCGAGGAATCCCGCCAATAGCCGCCGCCCGCTTCGTTGGGTGGTCCTGACCCCGGTTCGTGCCGGAAAGTACGGACTGCCCAACGCGCCTTAGATGACCTGCTCTCCCAGCGCTAGAGCTCGCCGAACCCCCCGACCACAGGCTTGGCCAGCCGCTCGAAATCCGCGTACCGCAGTCGAACCGCCTCGGTGTGGTTGCCCGCATTGAAGACGATCAACTCGTCTTCCGTGAGCCGCTGGTCGACGAAGACGCGCTGCCCGTAGAGGTTGCCGAACGGCGGCATGGCGCCCGGCTCGCAGCTCGGATAGAGTCCGGCGAACTCCGACTCTTCCGCCAGGCGCAGGGATCGCGACTTCGCGAGTTTGCCCAGCGCCGCCGTATTGACGTGGTACGAGGCGGGCAAGACGGCCATGATCGGCTCGCCGCCCTCGGTGTAGAAGATCACCGTCTTGGCCCACTCGTAGCCGGAGACATGTGAGACCGCTGCCTCCTCCGCGGCGGTGTAGGCCGTGGGGTGCTTGATCACCTCGTACTTCACGCCTTCGTCCTTCAGCAGTTTCTCGACCTCCGGTGCGACTGCCATGGCGACTCACCTCCGTTCGTTCCTTACTTCTCCAGCAACTTGAGGAACTCGGCCAGGCTAAGGGTGTTGGCCACGTCGGCCCATTCCAGCCAGCCACGACGCGCCTGGTCAACGCCGTAGCGCATGTAGTCGAGCTCAGCTGTACGGTGTGCGTCTGTGCTGATGACGATCTTCAGGCCCGCTTCCCGCGCCATCTGCAGGTGGAAATCGCGAAGGTCGAGCCGCTCCGGCTGAGCGTTGAGCTCCAACACGACGCCCTCGTTGTGTGCGACCTTGACAAGCTCTTCCACATCCAGCGGGTAAGGCTCGCGGCGGTTGATGAGCCGGCCTGTCGGATGCGCAAGGATGTTGACCTGCGGATGCCGCATCGCTTTGGTGATGCGCTTGGTCATGTCGACGCGACTCATGTTGAACTTCGAATGTACCGCGATGACGACCACGTCCATCTCCACGAGCAAGTCGTCGCTCAGATCGAGCGAGCCATCTTCCAGGACGTCGACCTCTCCGGACTTGAGTATCCGGATGTCTTCGTACCTTTCCTGGAGCCCTTCGATCTCCGCGAACTGCTGTCGAAAGTCTGACGGTTTGAGACCTGCCATCCGCAGGGCCGGACCGTGGTCGGTGATCGCCATATACTTGTAGCCGCGCTCGCGACACGCCTGCACCATCTCCTCGACGCTGTTCTTGCCATCGCTGTATGTCGTATGCATCTGCAGGTCGCCGCGGATCTGCTCGAGCTCGATGATCCCGGGCAGGCGTCCCTCGCGTGCGGCTTCGATCTCGCCACGCGCCTCGCGCAGCTCGGGCGGGATCCAGGGCAGATCGACGGCGTCGAACACCGCTTCCTCCGTCTCACCACAGAGCAGCCGGTCGCCCCGGAAGACGCCGTACTCGTTGATCTTCAGGCCGCGCTCCCGGCCGAGCCCGCGGATCGCGATGTTGTGAGCCTTCGAGCCGGTGAAGTAGTGCATGGCCGCGCCATAGCTCTCTTGCGGGACGAGGCGCAGATCGACCTGAAGCCCGGCCTTCAGCCGGATCGAGCTCTTGGTGGGGCCCTTCGCCAGCACCTCCTGTGCTTCACGGTAGGCGACGAAGTGATCCATGATCGAGGACCCGTTGGACGTCGTCGCCAGGATATCGATATCGCCCACTGTCTCGCAGCGGCGCCGGTAACTGCCGGCAACCTCGAGGTCGACCAATCCCTCCGCTTGCCTCAGGTAGGCGAGTAGTGGCTGGACGTAGATGTCGGCGTCCGACAGCTTGAACCGCCCCGCGCGTGCCTTCAGTTCCTCGATCCCCTTGAGGACCCGCGCCTGCATCGTCGGGCCGAAGCCCGGCAGCTGTTCCAGCGCTCCGCCACGCGCTGCCTGCTCCAGTTCCTCCACCGATGTGATGTCAAGCCCGTCCCACACCTGTCGCGCCCGCTTCGGACCGAGCCCGGGGATCCGCATGATCTGGACGAGTGAGGCCGGGACCTGCTGACGCAGCTCGTTCAGGAACTGCAGCTCGCCGGTCTGGAACAGCTCGCGGAGTTTGCCAGCCAGGTCCTTGCCGATCCCGGGTAGCCCCTCGAGCACCTGCTCGTCGCTACTCAGCAAGGACTCCAGAGATTGTGAGAGCGTCTCGACCGTCCGCGCCGCGTTGCGATAGGCACGCACGCGGAAGGGATTCGCCCCCTGGATTTCCAGCAGGTCGGCGATCTCCTCGAA
>CANPVY010000162.1 GCA_947581845.1 uncultured bacterium
ACCAGCCCAACCCGCTCATCTTCGTGCGTTCCCCGAGGCCGACCCACGCGACCTTTGCCGACGGCCACGCGAGGGACCGCGGCGGCACGCAAGAACCCGCGGCACGCAGCGAGCCTCCGCGTCAACGGTCGTCAGAGGCGCGGGCGCTGTCGGCTGAAGACTCGCGCTGTCGAGCAGACTATAACGAGAGGATCTCAGGTATGATCCGCATCGCTCGTAAGGCCGCCGCTGTCGCGCTGGCGACGGCAGCTACGCTGACCTTGGCCGTGAACGCGCGCGCCCAAACCGGTGAGAAGGAGCTCGGCTGGTTCTTCACCGGCGAGCTGACGGCCGTCTGGGCGGCCGGCAACTCCCAGTCGAATACCTTCGGGCTCGCCAGCTCGCTGCGCTATGTCTGGAAGCGCGCGCAGGTCAAGTTCGAGGCCGGCGGCGTCCGCGCCGAGTCGTCTCTGACCACGCGCACGGCCATCGGCACATCGCCCGAGGACTTCACATTGGAGGAAGAGACGGTCACCCGGAAGACCGCCGAGGCTTACTACACGCGCGGTCGCTACGACTACAATGTCAGCAGGCGGTTCTTCGTGTTCGGTGGCGCCGACTGGCTACGCAACACCTTCGCCGGCATCGATAGCCGCTTCCTGGTCGCCGCCGGCGCCGGCAACACCTGGTTGGATACCGACCGTACACGCTTCAAGACGGACTACAGCGCGACCTACACGTTCCAGGAGGACGTCGTCGATAATCCGTTCCTCAAGAGGAACTTCGCCGGCGCGCGCCTCACCTACGACTTCTGGTCCAAGCTGACGAGTACCGCCGACTTTACCAGCGTGCTGATCGCCGACTGGAACCTGGACAACACCGACGACATCCGTCTCGACCTGACGAACGCGTTGTCCATCGCGATCAGCTCCGCGCTCGCCCTGAAGCCGTCGCTGCAGCTACTCTGGCGCAACGACCCGGCCCTGACCGAGGTCGCCCTGGTCGAAAGCGACGGTACGCCGACCGGCGAGTCGGTGCGGGTAGCGCTGGAAAAGCTGGACAGCTTCTTCACGCTCGCGCTCGTCTTGAAGCTCTGAGACGCCTATCGAGTCCGCTCGAGAAGCTGCTGGATTCGCTCGGCAAGCGGCGACGCCGCTTGGCCGTAGTTCGAGAGCACCGCGACGACATACCCGGCATCTACGAACATGCTGAGCTGCGCGTTGATGCCGGCGAACCCGCCGCCGTGCCCGACAACCCTGCCCAGCGGCCCCTCACCCACCCCGAAGCCGTAGCCGTAGCCCGTACCGGAGTGATCCGTCCATAGCGTGTTCAGTGACTCGCGCGAGACGAGCTGCCCGTTCATCAGAGCGCGCGCGAAACGATGCAAGTCACCGACCGTCGAGAAGCCGCCGCCCGCCGGGCCGCCCTTGATCACGTGCTTGTAGAGGTTGTTCTGCCAGCCGTATTCGCTCTGCCAGTCCGGGTCGTAGCCGATGGCGAGGTTCTCGACCGGGTAGTCCATCTCGTAGCTCTCCGAACTCGTCATGCCCGCCGGCTCGTAGATGTTCGCGCGGATGTAGTCGAAGTAGCTCCCACCCGTGGCGCTCTCGATCACCACACCCAGCAGCAGCATACCCGTGTTGCTGTAGCGGTAGCGTGCGCCTGGCTCGAAGGCCAGCTCCTCACCCTGCACCAGCGGCTTGAAGTCGTCGACAGCCCGATAGAGCTCACGCGACCCGTTCCAGTAGGTCTCGTTGAAGTAGCTGCCCAGCCCCGACGTATGAGACAGCAGGTGGTGGATCGTCACTATGTCCGTGATCTCGCGCGGTAGCCACGACTCGTCCACGTACTTGCTGATCGGGTCCTCGTACGAGAGGACACCGCGCTCGGCCAGCTGCGCGATCGCTGTCGCCGTGAACATCTTGTTCATCGAGCCGAGGTTGAACCTCGTATCCATGTTGTTCGGTACGTGGAAGCGCTTGCTTGCCTCGCCGCAAACGTGCGTGAACAGGACCTCGTCCTCCCTGGCGATCAGCACGGTGCCCGACAACGCGTCACGCTCGCAGACCCGGCGGACGATCGCCGCCGCCGCCTGAATCGCCCGCTCCTCGCTGAGAGCAGCCTCCTCCACGTTGGTGGGCCGACGCGCGACGCCAAAGCGAAGCCTGGCGACGAGCGAGTCGGCCGAGTCACTGAACCGGAGCGTGAAGGCGCGCCACGCCTCGTAGTTACTGTCCTTGAGGATCACCACGGTCTCACCCACGCGCGCCGGTACGTACGTGCGGATGCTGTGGAAATCCACGCCGCCCGTCATTCGGTGCAGGCCGAGAAAGACGCCGATGTGCTCGTCCATCGGCGCGGACTCCCGGAACTCCTGCGTGCACTCCTCCCGCACGAACCGCTGCACTCGCTCGGGATCGTTCGCGTTGAGCGTGCTGATAACCGAGCGGATACGCGCGCCCGCCTTGCCGCCCGGCATGACCGACTCGTCGTGATAGCTAATCTCACCGGGTTGCTGGGCGAAGGCCGTCGGCAACCATAAAAACAGTGCAAGAAGCATCCATGCTTTTCGCAACACGGGAACCCCCAATCCTTAAGGCTCGTGTCGGCTCGGCCTGACCTGCGAGGTCAGCCCCTGAGCGCTGACCTCGCCGCTCACAGCTTAGACACCTGGCGCGACGGCAGGGTTGTAGAGGTGCGCCTCTTAGTCCGAAAGGGATGTTCTGTGACGGCCCTGCCAATTGAATGTGTGCAGTTGGATGCGCGGCAGGTTGCGCGCGTTGTACCCCGAGTTCAACCGCTCCCGCAGCCCGCTAGCTCTCTGACGAAGATTGCGCTGATGCCACGCTCGTAAGTCTTCGGCGCTGCACCCACACGACCATCCTCAAAGTGCACGTAGTAGGCTTCCTGATCTCCAAACTCGCCTCTCGAGAGCACGGGCGACGAATCGGTAAAGCCGTTCCATGGAATCGGAGCCGTGCTCGATGCACTGCGTTTGCCTCAGTGCACGGGGCAAAGATGCGATCTCGACTCCCTCGATGTACGTGAAGACCCGCCCCTCTGGCTTGATCCCACTCAGAATATCGTTGAAGAAGCTGTCCCACTCTTAACGAACCCACTCCGACTCGAGATTCTCACCGGAGGTGCCCACGGCAACAAGACCTGAGCCGAGTCGAGGGCATCATCTATTGCCTTCTTGTATGTCGCGATCCCCAGATCTTCAAGTGACACGCTGCTGAGCAACACGCTGAGCCCTCGGTCCGACGTGAAGCGATAGAACTCTTCCGCCAGCTGAGCGTCGATGGTCGGTTTACCGGAATCGTCGAGATGCTTGAACGATATGAAGACCTGATAGACGTGACCCATCCGTCTCACCCTAGACTCTGACCGACCGTGCCCTCGGCATCGGCGTGGCAGGGCTCAGCGGGCCGGCGCGCTCTGCGGAGGCACCGTACGCCGCTCGAACAGATAGTAGAGGACCGGGATGCTGGTGAGCACGAACACGGTGCTGGCAATCAGCCCACCGATCGTTGCCAGCGCCAGCGCGTTCCAGATCGTCGCGTCGATGGTCTCACTGAACAGGATCAGCGGCAACAGGCCCAGCACCGTGGTGAGCGCGGTCATCAGGATCGGACGTACCCGCTCCAGCGTGCCCTGGATGATCGCCTCCTTCAGCGCCGCGCCCGCACGGCGGATCTCGTTGATGTGGTAGACCACCAGGATCGCGTTGTTGACCACGATCCCCGCCATCATGATCACACCGATATAAGCTGAACGCGTGAACGAGGCGCCCGTGTAGAAGAACACGAGGAAGACACCGATCAGGGCTAGCGGTACCGTGAGCAGCACGACGAAGGGCGCCCGCAACGACTCGAACAGTGCCGCAGTGACTATATATATAAGGAGCACCGCGAAAACGAGCACCGTGTAGATCTGACGCTGTTCCTCCGAGGTCCAGAAGATGTCCCGCTCCTTCTGGATCGTGTAGCCGGCCGGCAGGTCCGTGGCGTCGACCGCCACATCCCGCACCCGGTCGCCCAGCTTGCGCGGCCCGCGGAATTCCCAGCCGACCAGCCGCTGGTATTGCTGGTTCTCACGCACGATCCGGTTCAGCACCTCACGCCGTCCCACCTCCGCCACGTCCGACAGCCGCACCGTCTCGCCCGTCGCCGTCGGGACCGCCAGCCCTCGCAGATCGCCGAACGAGAAGTCACGATAACCTTCCAGCTTGACCGAGTAGCGCACCTCCTCGCCGCCCACCTTGATCTCGTTCAGGCTCACCTGGCCCTGGATGTTGCTGCTGACGAAACGTAAGAGCTCTTCCACGCTCAGCCCGTAGCCCGCCAGTCGCGGCCGATCCACGCTCAGGTAGAACTCGAACGCCCTGTCCGTCCACCACCAGTCGCTGACGTTCGTGTCCACCTCGCGCACCCGACTGAAGCGCCCCAGTCGCCGCGCCAGGTCCTCGGCGATCTCGCGCAGGTGCTCGTAGTTGTAGCCGAGCAGCTTGATCGTGTAGGTCGGCGGCGCGCCGCCACCACCGTAGAAAGACGGCCCAAACCCGTAGACCCGCACCTCGGCACCGGCGAACAGATACGAGTACGCCACCATCTGCTCCTTGATCGCCACCGGCACGTAGGTGTTCTCCAGCGAGTCGGGGAATGTGACGTGGATCCGCGCGAATTCCGGCAGCACGTAGGTCGTGAACCGCTCGATCTCCGGGATCGTTGTCAGCCGCCCTTCGAAGCTCCGCACCAGCGCGTCCGTGCGCTCCAGCTCCGCCCCGCGCGGCATGTTGAAGATGATCGAGATGTAGGTCTCCTGGCCCCAACGGCCCCAGATCGCTCCCCGCACCACGTGCTTGTCGAACAGTCGATAGCTGCCGATGAAGGCGGCCACGGTGATCAGGATGACCAGCAGCGGATGGTCGAGAGCGATGGAGAGCACGCCGCGATAGAGGCGCACGTAGAACGGCGGCTTGTCGCCGTACGTCCCCGCCCTGCCTGGGATGCCGCCGGCCAGCGCGCGCGCCGCCAGGCCCGGCACGAAGCTGAACGCCACGAACAACGAGGCGAGCAGGCTGAAACCGACCGCGTAGGCGAACGGCAGATAGTAGAGCCGCAGCTCACCCTGCAGGTAGAGGAAGGGCAGGAAGACGATCACCGTCGTGAGCGTACCCGCCACAATGGGCAGCGCCACCTGCCGGGTCCCGCGGTCCGCCGCCTCCATCGCAGCTTCGCCCAGTGCGCGCCGTCGCCGATAGATGTTCTCCAGCACGACGATCGAGTTGTCCACCATCAGCCCGAAGCCCATCGCCAGCCCCGCCATCGTCAGCACGTTCAGGCTGAACTCGCCGAAATAGAGCAGGTTGACGGCGATGAGCACCGAGAAGACCACCGTGGCGAACACGATCCCCGCGGTGCGGAACGAGCCCAGGAAGAGGAGCAGCACCAGGAAGATGACGATTGCCGCGGCCAGCGCTCTCAGCCTGAGATCGGTGAGCTGCTGCCGGATGTCGCGGCTGCCGTCGTGCTCCAGAGTCATCCGCATGCCCGGCGGCAAGCCCGCACGCAGCTCCTCGACCTTCGCCTTCACCGCGTCCGCCACCCTGAGCGCGTTGGTGCCGACGCTACGGATCAGCGACACGCCGACCGCCGGCCTCCCATCGATGCGGAAGAAGAAGCGCGGGTCCGCCGTGCTGTCGCGCACCCGCGCGATGTCGGCGACGCGCACCACCTCGCCGGTGCCCAGCGTGTCCGGCACCACGATCAACGACTCGAGCTGGGCCACCGCATCGATGTCGTTCCGGATGGTCACCAGCCACTCGGTGTCAGCCTCCCGCAGCTTCCCGGCCGTGCGCACCAGTTCCGCCGCGCCCAAAGCGAGCGCCACATCGATGGGCCGCACTCCGAACGCCTCCATGCGCGCGCGGTCCAGCTCGATCAGGATCTCGCGCTCCTCACCGCCGCGTACCGCCACCTCCTCGATCCCGTCGATCGCGATCAGCTGCGGCCGTAACTCGTCCTCGGCATAGCGCCGCAGGTGCTCGAACGTGTAGGTACCGGCCAGCGTGTAGCGCATGTCCTCGCGCTCGCCTGTCTGGAACTCGCGCGGCACGTACAGCGTGACCTGGGGCCGGACGTCCGGCGGCAATTCGTCACGCAGCGCCTGGATCCGCTCCGACAGCTCGACCCGCGCGAAGTCCATATCGGTGCCACGATTGAACTCCACGGTGATCTCCGAGCTGCCCTCGCTCGACTCCGACTCGATCTTGTGGACACCACGCACCTGCTGAGCCGCGCCCTCCAGCGGCGCCGTCAGGAACGCCTCCACCATCTCCGGCGACGCGCCGGGCCAGTTCGTGTTGATGCTGAGCTGTGGGAAATCGACGTCGGGCAGCAGCTCAACCGGGATGTCGAGGAACGAGGCGGCGCCGACTGCCGCGACGGCGATGTAGACCATCGCGATCGTGGTCGGCCGGTTGAGCGACAGACGAATCACGCTGACCTCGAACGCGCCAGCCCGCGCAGGCTCTCCAGACTGGCGTAGATCACCGGTACCACGATCAGCGTGAGCAGGGTCGCCGAGATCAGGCCACCGATCACCGCCACCGCCAGCGGCGCCCGCAGATCCGCGCCCGCACCGATGCCCAGTGCCAGCGGCGTCAGCCCCAGCACCGTGGTGGCCGTCGTCATGATGATCGGCCGCAGCCGCACACGGCCCGCTTCCATG
>CANPVY010000163.1 GCA_947581845.1 uncultured bacterium
GCTGACGCCGGGCAAGCTCGCGGACATCACGGTGCTATCCAAGGACATCTTGACGATCCCGGAGGACGAGATTCCGACGACCGAGGTGGTGTACACGATTGTCGGTGGGAAGGTGATGTACAGCAGAGGGTAGGAGTAGGGGACAGGGGCGTTTTATGAGGAGTCTGTTCGACATTCGACAGTCGATAGCCGACTATCGACGATGAGCTTCACTTTAACTGACGACGTTCGGCGTTCGAGTCTCGACATTCGAGTCTGTTGCTGTGACGAGCGTGGAACATCGACGGTCGATCAGTGTGGCAAAGTCGAACGTCGCTGGTCGGTTGTCGGCTATTGAATGCCCTGTTTCACCACCGCACCGCCTTTCATCACGAAGCGCACTCGTCGGAGCGCCGTAATGTCGTGCGTTGGATCTCCCTCGACGGCAATCAGGTCCGCCAGCAGCCCTTCGCGCACCGCGCCTCGATCGTCGAGGCCGAAGATCGCCGCGTTGCCCGAGGTTGCGGCGATCGCTGCCTGCAGCGGGGTGAACCCGTACTCGACCATCAGCTCCAGCTCCCAGACGTTGTCGCCGTGCGGGAAGACGCCCACGTCGCCGCCGAAGCAGATCGGCACGCCCGCGTCCAGCGCGGCGCGGAACGCTCGCTTCTTGTTCGTGATCCGCTCGGGCTCCGGGTCGACGCCCTTACGCCAGCCGGCGTAGGAGGTGACGGCCTCGGCGGCGGCCAACGTCGGGCAGAGTCCGACACCGCGCTCGGCCATTAGCTCGAAGACCTCCGGTGTGCCGCTGTCGCCGTGCTCGATGGTTCGGACGCCAGCCAGCGTGGCCCGGCGCATCGCCTCGGCAGTGTAGGCGTGGGCAGCGACCTCGCGCCCGGAACTTCGGGCGACCTCGACGATCAGGTTCAGCTCGTCCTGCGTGAACGTCGGCTGTGCCCCGCCGGTGGGGCCCCAGCGATAGTCGGCGTAAACCTTGACCTGATCGGCGCCTCGGCCGATCTGGTCGCGGACGACGCGCACGAGATCGTCGTGACCGTCGGCGACCTCGGCGCCTTTCGGGAGCCGGAGCTCCGGGGCGCCCTTCGGGCCGTAGCTGCCCGTCGCGACGATCGCCGGGCCGACCACTAGCAGTCGTGGGCCGGGGATGATCCCCTGCTCGATCGCTTGCTTGAGCCCGACGTCGGCGTAGCCGGCACCCTCGGTACCGAGGTCGCGCTCGGTGGTGATCCCGGCCAGCAGCGTCTTCTCGGCCGCCCTGACAGCGCGCGCGACCCGGGTCGCCAGCGGCTCACGCAGGACCTGGTCGTTCCAGCTCGTCTCGTTGTAGGGATGGAGGAGCAGGTGCGAGTGGCCTTCGATGAGGCCGGGCAGCAGCGTGAGGCCCGGCAGGTCAATGACGCGTGCCTCCGGTGGGCGCGGCACTCGGTCCTCCGGGCCGGCGGCGGCGATCCGCTCGCCCGCCACCACCACGAGCCAGCCGCTGTGGAGCCTCGGCGTCACGCCGTCAAAGACCCGGTCGGGACGCAGTACGATGACCTGCGCCGTCTGGGCCGCCAACGGATGCGCGAGAACGGACGACACGACGAGCAGAGCCGACAGGCTCAGGATGCGGTTGTGTGACATGGCCGTATTCTGTTCGGGTTGAGGTGAATCGGGGTAAGACTCGTGTGCTCGAGCGTCAAGGTGGGGCTTCGCGAGGCCGTTTGCCAGGGCGGGAGCCTCTTGCCGCTCCGACCCCTTGGACGCATGATGGGTTCCGCCGGGAGGTGGCTGAGGTCCGTGGCAGTCCTACGCGCACATTGATCGCAGGAGGACGTCGTGAACAGACGAGCAGTATTGCTGGTCGCTCTCACGCTCGCCCTGGCGAGCATGGGCTGCCAACCGCCGGCGCAAGAGGTCGCAGGACTGCCGGAGGAGGATAGGGCGGCGCTCGAGGGGATTATGCAGGAATACGCGCGGTCAGCGTTAGCCGGTGATATGGACGCCTGGGCCGGTTTGTGGGCTGAAGACGGGGTGGAGATGAATCCGAAGGCCCCAGCCATTGTCGGCCGCGAGGCGATCCGGGAGCACACCGCCGCGGTTACTATCACGGACTTCACCGTGTCGGTCGACGAAGTCCATGGCCGCGGTGACCTTGCCTACGTACGGGGCACGTTTTCGGTCACGATGACGGCTGAAGGCATGCCCGAGCCGAGAAGCGAGGACGGCAAATATCTGACCATCTTGAGGAAGAGTCCCGGCGGTACGTGGCTGATAGGCATCGACTGCTGGAACTCAAATCTGCCGCTACGAGAGGGAAACGCTGGGGCCGAGGAGTAGGCTCGTTGGGTGCGGCGGCCGCCGCATGATGAGACAAGCTGCATCTCGATCATCAGAAGCAGTGCCGAGGGACCAGGCAGCCTTGTTGAAGGTTGCATGGATCAACAGTCTGAGGGAGGAGCAGGCGTCATGAAGACATCGATCTTTTCAGCGGTTTTTCTTGTCGGGCTCGTCGGATTCGCGGCGCCGGTTCGGGAGGCGAAGGTACTTCACCATCCCCACTACCACGATGGTCGTGTCGCGTTCAGCTATCTCGGTGACATCTGGACGGCAGACGAGTCGGGCGCCAACGTGCGACGGCTCACGGTGCATGTCGCCCGGGATGCCTACCCGCGCTTCTCGCCGGATGGCCGCTGGATCGCGTTCTCGAGCGCCCGCGATGGCAACCTGGATGTGTTCATCATCCCCACCGAGGGCGGCGCGGCGGAGCAACTCACCTTTCACTCCTCCGACGACATGGTCGTGGGCTGGTCGCCGGACGGTAGCTCGGTGCTGTTTTCCAGCAATCGGCGCGAGTCATTCGCCAACAAGCTGTACAGCGTGAGCGTCGACGGTGGGATGCCAGTCGATGTGGGCGCGGATATGGGCTACTACGCGGGCTACTCGCCGGACGGATCCAAGCTGGCCATCAATCGCAAGACGCAGGCCTATTGGCGAAAGGGCTATCGCGGCGCGAATCAGAGCGATGTGATGGTCATGGACATCGCCGCCGGCCGTTTCACGAAGCTCACAGACTTCCCCGGTATGGACCGTTGGCCGATGTGGAGCCCGGACGGACACATCTACTTCGTGAGCGATCGGGGCGATGCGGCCATCGCCAATATCTGGCGGATACCGGAAGCGGGCGGCGAAGCAGAGCCGGTGACCTCGTTCACCGAGGGGGAGGTACGCTGGCCGGCAATGAGCGCCGATGGCCGCGTGATCGTCTTCGAGCGGGACTTCGGCATCTGGAAGCTCGATGTCGCGTCGAGGCAGACGAGCGCCATAACGCTGCGTATCGCCGCCGAGACTCAGGAGAGCCTGACCGAGATGCGCGAGATCCGTTCAGAGGCGGACGACTACGATCTCGCGCCATCGGGCGCGAGGATCGTTCTCTCCACACACGGCGAGGTCTTCACGGCGCCGACGGACGAGGGTGACATGGCTCAGATCACGTCGAGCTCCTGGCGCGACACGGAGCCTCAATACTCGCCGGACGGGGAGTGGATCGCCTTCATCTCGGATGCGAGCGGCCGCGAGGAGATCTGGATCGCACCGGCCAGCGGTGAAGGCGAGGCGCGGATGGTGACCGATGTGGACGTGCTGAAATCATCGTTCGCCTGGTCGCCGGACTCGCGCCAGATCGCCTTTGCGTCATCTGACAACGTGCTGCGCAAAGTCGATGTCGGGTCGCGCCGCGCGACGGAGCTGGCGTCCTGCGAGTGGGGCTCGCCGCAGTCGCCCGCCTGGTCGCCGGATGGGAACTGGATCGCGTTCACGCGGCCCAACCACATGCGCACCCAGGACGTATATCTCGTGCCGGCCGACGGTGGCGAGGAGCGTCAGGTGACGTTTGACGCGTACAGCGACTTCGCGCCCGTCTTCTCGGCTGATGGCCGCAAGCTGTACTTCATCCGCACTGACCGTCTGGAAGCGTCACTCGACAACCAGCCGGCGGCGGACATCTACGCGGTGACGCTGGTGCGTGAGGAACGTGATCCTGACGAGCCGCAGGTCGAGGAGTCGGAGCGCGAGGAGTCACAGGCAGGCCCACGGTCGCGGGGTAGAGGCGCGAGGGAGCCTGAGGAGATCGTGATCGACTGGGCTGGTCTGGAGCGGAGGACGAGACAAGTGACGGAGATGGCCTTCCCCGTCGTCAGCTTCGCGACCTCACCCGATGACCAGACGATCGCGTTCGTGAGCCGGGAGCGCCGGGGCCCGCGCAGTGTACCGGTGATCTACTCCATCAAGCCGGACGGCGAGGACCTGACGGTGGTTTACACGGGCCGGGGAGGGGACTTGGGCTTCCGCTTTTTCGGTGGGCGGTCCGGCATATCCAGCCTCAATTTCGCCCCCAATGGGCGCACTCTCTTCTTCCGGGAGGGGAACAACGTCTCAAGTGTCTCTGTCGGAGCAGGGGGCCCTGGCGGTCCGCCGGCCGGCCGCGGAGGCTCGGCGAAGCGGGTCACGTTCACGGCGCGAGTGAAGATCGACAAGCCTGCCGAGTGGGCGCAGATGTTTGACGACGCGTGGCGTGCGCTCAGGCATCGGTTCTACGACCCGGCCATGCACGGCACCGACTGGGAAGCGATCCATGCGCGCTATCGCCCGCTGGTGGCACAGATTGGGACGCGGGAAGATCTCATCGATCACCTGAACGAGATGATCGGCGAGCTGAACGCTTCGCATAACGGCGCGCGCCCGGCGCCAGAAGGTGACGGACGGGGTGTGAGCACCGAGCACCTGGGTCTAGAGCTGGAGCCGGATGACGGGGCGGGCCGGTACCGTGTGGCTCATGTCTACAAGGACGGCCCGGCAGACAAGGACTGGGTGCGGGTGAGCGAGGGTGATTATCTGATCGCCATCGATGGGGAGGAGGTGAGGTCGGGCGACAACTTCTGGCCGCTCCTCAACCATCACCTCAACGAGAAGGTCGAGGTCAGCTTCGCGGCCAGGCCTTCTGGGGATGATGCCTGGAAGACACGCATCGAGCCCATCGGCATCAGGGAGTTCGGCCAGCTTCGATACGAGCGTTGGGTCGACGAGCGAGCCGAGATGGTGGAGGAGCTGTCCGACGGTCGCATCGGCTACCTTCACATCCAGGCGATGAACCAGCCGTCGCTCCAGAAATTCGAGAAGGATTTGCGAGCGAATCGCGACAAGGAGGCGCTCATCATCGATCAGCGCTGGAACGGCGGCGGCAACATCGAGCAGCAGCTGCTGACCATCCTGCGCCAGCAAGAGTACCAGATCTGGGTACCGCGCGGCACCAAACCGAGCTACCGTCCGGCCGGCGGGTTCTTCGGTCCTGAAGTCGTGCTGCAGAACTGGCGCTCCGGCTCGAACGCCGAGATGTTCCCGGCCGGCTTCAGGGCGCTCGGGCTCGGCAAGGTCATCGGCACGCCGACGGCCGGGGCTGTCATCGGGACGGGCAGCTACCGCCTGATCGACGGATCGACGGTTCGCATGCCGGGCGTGGGCGTGTACCTGGCCGACTCCGAGCGCACCAACATGGAGAACTATGGTGTGCAGCCGGACATCTACGTGGAGAACACGCCCGAGGACAACCTCGCCGGGCGCGATCGAGTCATCGAGGTCGCGGTGCAGGAGCTGCTGAAGGAGTTGCAAGAGTCAGGCGCAGAGGGCAGAGCTTCGAGCAGGTAGTCGTCCCTTGTGTGCCGGATAGTCTGCGAGCGGGGAGCGGGGCTCGCTCCCCGTTCGTGGTCTCGTAGATGGACGTGCTAGTACTGTCCGATGTTCGGACTGGCCTCTGCTCACCTCGCGGATGGAACGTGAGGTCATGGGGCGAGCATCGGGCATTGCCGCGGGTGAGATCCACAGCAGGGTAGGCAGAGATGGCGATAGCAGTGCGTGAAATCCCGGTGGTCTTGTTTATCGAGTTCACACTCCTGGCTCACGTCCCGACGGCACAGGCGCAAGCGGATTCTGCTGCAGCTGCGGCGCGGCACGACCCTGACGTTCTGATCGAGGTGTTCGGCAGGCTGGAGAAAGAGGAACGAGTGCGAGTGGAGGTGCCCCGGAACCTGCTTGATCTCGACGACCCGACCGTGCTGACACCGCGAGGTCGTGTGGTGCTCTACGATCCTGCATTCACGCCGGAATCGATTGACTATTCCCGCCTGCGATTGCCGGGCTGGGCCAAGGGTGCCGCGGAGAGCTTTCCGAGACCACTCCCGCTCTCTCAGGTCTTCCGGCTGGAGGTGCGTGGGACGGCGAGCGTCGCCGGGGCCTGGACCGGCGGGATATTAGTGGGGGCCCTGGCGCTGGTGACAGCCTTTACGGATGCGTGCAGCACGACCAGGGCGCAGGTCTGCCTGGGCGACTGGAAGATGGTTGCCATGGGCGTGGGCGGAGTGGCCGTGGGAGCGTTTGTGGGTGGTATGCTCGGCCAGGGGATCAAGAAATGGAAGACGGTCTACGTGGTCACCCCGCAGCCAAGGCGAGGCGTGCTGCAGAGGTAGGCGCGAGCCAGCTATCGCTCTGACCTTACACACCCAACCTGAGGCAGCTCGGCCGGGCAGCTTCACGGGGGCTGGCAGCCCTCATTGAATCGGAATGCTCACCGAGAACTGGTGCGCCCCCACGTTCGCGTCTTGAAGCGTCAACGGGCCGGACGGCGCCACGATGAAATTCGCCAAGCCCGCCGCATCGGCCGGCAGAAAGCGGTCCCTGGCCGCGGGTGTCCAGGCCGTGCCCGGCTGGCCCGTCCCGGTGGTCATGCGACCCTGATAGCGCAGCTCGATCTCCGAGAACGTCAGGCTGACCCCCCAGGTCGGCGTCCACTCGATCCAGCTCTCGTTTTGCCGGCGCCTCCACTCCTGGATCTGATCGATCTGCTCGAGCTCGTAGTCGATCGAGCGCACCTGCAGGCCGAGCTGGAGGCCGACGATGTCGATTCGGTAGCCGACGCCTGTGCGGATGAGCGCGTTGGTGAAGCTGAAGTCGTTCTCCACGGTCTTGCCGCCGACGGGAATTACGCGGCCGCTGACCGAGGTGTCGGGCTCGGCCGCCTCGGCCCAGGTGTCCGCCCAGATGGGCTCGACGATGAGATCG
>CANPVY010000164.1 GCA_947581845.1 uncultured bacterium
GATGAGCAGGGCAAGCTCCGCGATCGGTACCAGAATGAAGAGGAGAATCAGCCGCCGGAACATAGCCACCGTCAAACTTGCGCAGCGCACATCAGCTGCCGACGCCGCGTCGACAGACGGCGCTGCTACAGCCGAAGTGGTGCCGCCGCTTCGCGACCCAGCGATACACGCGCTCCGCGACGAACATGGCACCCGGGACGTGAAACAGCCATACCATGAGGCGCAGCCCGGGCAGCAAGCGCAACACCTCGCGGGCCGCCGCGGCACCACGCCAAACCGCCCCCGACGGTGCTACCAGGTGCATCGCCTCCTCCGCCGCCGCCCGGCTCACTCCGTAGCGCTCCAGCTCGACCTCGCGAAAGGGCGCTGCCTCGATACGCCGCTCCGTGTCCCAGCGCTTCACGAACTGCACCTGCCGCTGGCAGAACTCGCAATCGCCGTCATAGATCAGGGTCCAGCGATCCATCCTGTTGGCCGCCCGCTACACCTCTCTGTACACCCAGCCACCGGCGAGCGCGGCGATGATGATCTCGACCAGCCCCCAAACGACTGCGAGCACCAGAAGCCCTGCATCGAAGAGGCCCATGAGGCCATCCCCGAGCGTCGGCCACAAGTAGGCGAGCAGCCAGACGAGCAATCCCGCCAGTACCGCGGTCTTGGGCCCGGGCCCGAAGCGCGGGCGTATCGCGGCGTACAGCCACACTGTGACGATCCCCAGCAGGAAGGCGAAGACCACGAAGATGGCGACGGTTCCACCGGCAGCTGGCGGGACGTTCAATTGCCGAAGCGCCAGCTCCATAGCGTCGGCGACGACAACGAGGTTGAGCACCGACTCGCTGATATTGATGACCAGGCCGGCGAGCAACCCGCCGAGGATCACGCGTACCACATTGATCTTGCCCATGTTGAACCTCCGGCGTTACCGGTTCGTCAGCAGGACATGAGTGAGCTGGCCAGCTCTTGCAAAATACGGGCTCAAGGACGTCTTAGGATGATTCGCCGACGGCCCGGTGTCCAGCCTGGGGACCTTGCCAGCACTCCCTGCCGGAGGGACGTTGCCGGTTGTATGACGCGTCGCAAATGCCGAATTTCGATAGGGGTACAGCCGGGATACCTGTTCGTTCTCGCTTCAATGGTGATCCACGCGCCGCTAACAGCGCTGGAGTGAGTGGTCATGAGCACAACGAGGAAGATCGCGATCAATACGGGGGGTGGCGACGCACCGGGCCTGAACGCGGTGATCCGCGCCGCTGCTCTCTCGGCCATCAACCGTGGTTGGGAGGCCTACGGCATCCACCGGGCCTACGCCGGGCTCCTGGGCGAGGATGAGATCGTCCCGCTGACGCGGGACGCGGTCCGCGGGATCACGCACCTGGGTGGCACGATCCTCGGGACCACGACCCACGGTAATCCCTTCGCCTGGCCGGTGAAACAGCCCGACGGGACGACAAGAAGGGTAGACCGCTCGGACGAGCTGATGGCCGCGTTCCAACGACACGGTTTCGACGCGCTGATCGCCATCGGTGGCGACGGCAGCCTCAGGATCGCGAACGAGCTCTCACAGAAGGGGATGCCCATCGTCGGTGTCCCCAAGACGATCGACAACGATATCGAAGGGACCCAGCTCACATTCGGGTTCCTCACAGCGGTCTACGTCGCTACCGATGCCATCGACCGGCTGCACTCCACGGCCCAGGCGCATGAACGCGTCATGATCGTCGAGGTCATGGGCCGCGACACCGGGTGGATCGCGCTCTTCTCCGGCGTCGCCGGTACAGCCGACGTCATCCTGATCCCAGAGATCCCCTACCGGATCGAGAGGGTGTGCGAGAAGGTCATGGAGCGCGAGCGGATGGGCCGGCACTTCACCATCATGGTGGCCGCCGAAGGCGCCTATCCGGTGGGCGGGGAACCCGTGTACGAGGACCGCGAGAAACGGCGGCTGGGCGGCATCTGCGAGGTGCTGGCTCAGCAGATCAGCGAGACGACCGGCAAGGAGACGCGCGCCCTGGCGTTGCGCCACCTCCAGCGCGGCGGCTCGCCGATCTCGTACGACCGTCTCATCGCACTCAGGTTCGGCGCCGCCGCGGTTGAGTGCGTCGCGAAGGGCGAGCTCGGATGCATGGTCGCCCTCGATCCGCCCGACGTGCGGGCGATACCGCTGGCCGAAGCGGTCAGCCGGCAAAAGCGGGTGCCCGTGGATGGCGATGTCGTCGCCACCGCGCGGGCACTGGGAATGAGCTTCGGCGATTGAGTCGCGGCCGGCTCGCCCTCAGGGCGGCGTGAGCCGCGCCGTGAGCCAGTCGGCCAGGTAGCTCAGGAACTCCGAATCGACTTCGGCATCCGGGTCGGCGTACTCCGCGGCGCCTTCGCCCCTCGATACCGCGAACAGGTGGTTGAGCCGCGGGAAGATCTTCACCTCGTAGTCGGGGTGACCGGCTTCTCGAAGCGCCGCGCCCAGCCGCTGGGCATGGTCCGGCGATACCTGGATGTCCTGGCCGCCGTTCACGATAAGCACGGGCGCCCGCACCTCTCGAATCGTGGCGAGCGGGTCGTGCTGCATGTGCTCTCGCAGCCACTTCCGCGCACCCTCAAGCGCTCTCAGCCCCGCCGGTAGATCCGTTTCCCCCAGGTCGCGCCCTTCACGGATCGCCTGCGAGAACTCCTCCATCATCTCCCGCGCACGCGTCAGGTCGGCGGAGTCGCCACCGGCCTCCAGCGCCGCGCTCACCGCCTGCTCGATGATCACCGAGTCCAGCGACGTGGCGGTACCGGCCATGAGCACGATCGCCGCTAGCTCCGGGTCATCGGCCGCGACGATCGGCGCGATGATCCCGCCCTCGCTGTGACCGATGAGGGCAACTCGAGCGCCGTCGATCTCCGGGCGACCTCTGAGGAAGCGGACCGCCGCCCGCACATCGCCCACCAGATCGCTGAGGCCTGCCGAGCCGAGGTTCCCGCCGCTCGCGCCTACACCACGGTCATCGTAACGGAGCACCGCGATCCCGCGTCGGGTCAGTGTATCAGCAATGCTGCGGAAGATGCCCAGCTTCAGGCCGCCCGGCCCCGGAGTGTTCTCGTCACGGTCCTGAGGGCCGGAGCCCGTGATCAGCACGGCCGCCGGCCAGGGCCCCTCAGCGCGCGGGGTCGTCAGGGTGCCGGCGAGGGTCACCGTATCGGACTCGAAGCGGACCTCCTTAGCGTCGTAATCGTCCGATGGCAGCGCATCCGCCTCCGAGTTCTCAGCTTCGAGACTGAGCCGATCCGCCCAGGCCTGGTGCGCTTCGCTCACCGCCTCGAAGGCCTGCAGCGGGACGAGTACCCTGAGCGGTGTGCCGTCGTCGGCCAGCCAAACGTAGGCACCCAATCGGTTGGCCAGGTTGAGGAAGTAGCGGCGGAACCGCAGGGCCTGCCCATCCTTCATCGCTGTCCCGCGCTGCTCGTACTTCACCGTGACCGGGACGCGCGGGAACGCGACGTACTCCTGCGTCTCACCTAACGCGCCGTCATACAGCCAGGCGAACTGCGCGATGTGATGGATCACATTGTTGGTCAGCAACACTGAATGCTCGGGCGTCGTGATGCTTGCCGTGGACGTCGAGTCGCCTTGTATGGTCGTCTGCTGCGCCTCGCCGTTCTCACGGGTGAGCGTCACCTCGGTGGAGTCATCGTTCACAGCCGCCTGCACGTGAGCGTTGCGGAAGGCCAGCCGCGCGTCGGCCTCGACTTCCAGATGCTGCACG
>CANPVY010000165.1 GCA_947581845.1 uncultured bacterium
AGGAGGAACCCAGTTGGCTAAACGCGACCCGGCCGCCCGAGGGAAGGCGGTGAGGAAGCCCGTCAAGAAGAGCGCGGCCAAGCCGAAGGTGAAGAAGGCTACACAGGCCAAGCGGAAGAGCACCGCGTCCGCCAGGTCTAGGAAAGCGGGCGCGGCGAAGGCCAGCGCGGGCGCGACGCGAATGCGGGCGAGCGCGGCGAAGCGGGCGGGGCCCGCAGCGGGGGCCGAGCCTCCCACAGCGCGGGCGATCCAGGACGCGATCGAGGCGGCGCGCGAGTGGCTGGGCGAGCGTCGCGACTACTGCGGTTATCTGGCGCGTCGCGACGCAACCCGGGGAGCCCCCGAGCTGGCGCGGCACCTACGCGGCGACCTGATGGCGAAGCAGGGGTCGGACGGGAGCTGGAACGATGGCGACCTCGCGGCGTCGGCGGAAGCGATCTGGCGGCTATTGGACCTAGGGCTGGGAGCGGACTCGCTCGCCGTGTCGCGCGGGCTCGATTGGCTCTACTCGCGGCGCGATGCGGAGGGCGCCTATGGGTCGGGGTGCACACCGGCACGCCACGAGCAACGGGTCTGTGAGCATTACATCAGCGGCTTCTTCAGCCCCGGCCCATCCGATGAGCCGCAGGAGATCACGCTGAGCAACGGCCAGGTGGTGACCGCGGACGCGAGCGCTCGGCTGCTGGCCTCGGCACGTGGACTGCGCTCGGCCCTGCGAGCGAAGCCCGACGATCCCCGGGCGAACGCCTCGGTATCTGGCCTCCGAGGTCTTCCTCTCTATCTCGAGTACGGCGGGACGTTCACGCCGGCGGTTCTGGTCGGTGCACTGCAGGCGCTCGCATGGGTTGAAGGCGTGTGGGCGAGCGAGCTGGAGGCGGGTCTCGAGACGCTAGTCGCAGCGCAGGAAGAGGACGGCTGTTGGCCGAACGTCGAGTTCTTCTTCGTATTGGAGACGCTGCTGGAGATCAACCACCCGCTGGCCCAGCGGATGCTGAAGCGGACGATCCCGCGCATCCTAGAGAGTCAGCACAAGTACGGTGCGTGGGGGCGTCGCCACGTCGCGACCCAGACCTGGATCGCGGTGCAGGTTTTGGAGCGGGCATTGAACGAACAAAGAGGTAGCCGAAGCTAGAGTTACAGGCGGCTGATAGGCTGAGCCGCGGTCTCATAAGAGATTCACAACGCCAGGGCCGGGAGGACGATGCGCAGCCATCGAAAAGCGTTTACGCTTGGTCTGCCTGGAGTCGCCGCTCTGGCGTTGCTCGCGTTCGTCTCGCAAGCCCAAGGCCCACGAGCCACGGCACCGGTGCCCGCCACGGCCGCGGCCGTTCAGGGCGCACAGTTCTCGCTCGACCCCGACACGCTCGTCGGCTGGGGCAACGGTCCGTTCCAGCCGATCTTCTTCAGCCATCGCCGGCACGCCGGTGTCTACGAGATCGACTGTCTCTACTGCCATTCGAACAGCGATAAATCGACCTGGGCGCTGATGCCGCCGGTGGAGCTCTGCCTGGGCTGCCACCGCGTGGTGAAGGCAGCCAGCTCGGAGATCGCGAAGCTGCGTGGCTACGCGGAGCGCGCTGAGCCGATCCCCTGGGAACGCGTTTACGAGCTGGCGGACGTCGTGCAGTTCAACCACGGTCGGCACCTGCGCGCCGAGGTGGACTGCGAGGAATGCCACGGCAAGCTGGAGGAGCACGATGTGGTCTGGCGCTGGGCACCACTGACGATGGGCTGGTGCCTGGACTGTCATCGGAAGCCTCAGGAGGACGAGGCGAAGCTGGCGGAGGCGGCGCGCCTGGCCGCCCAGTTCGGCGCGGCAGGTCGTGAGTCGCGCGGACTGTACCCGCGGGCGCTCGATTCCAGCTATGGGGTCTTGAACGGCCCCATCGATTGCGCGGCCTGCCACTACTAGTCCGCTGGGGGAGCTGCACGGGATGTCGGAGATCAAGCGTCGCGATTTCCTGAAGATCCTGGGGCTGAGCGGTGCCAGCACGGGTCTGGTGGGTTGTGCCCAGGACGCGGCGCAGAAGCTGATCCCCTACCTGGTGCAGCCGGAGGAGGTCATTCCGGGCGTGGGCAGCTGGTATGCCAGCGCCTGTCGTGAGTGTCCCGCCGGTTGCGGCCTCCACGTCAAGGTACGCGAAGGTCGGCCGATCAAGGTGGAGGGCAACCCCGACCATCCGGTGAACGCGGGTCGGCTTTGCGCGCGCGGCCAGGCGGCGCTGCAGGCTCTCTACGACCCGGACCGCATCGCCGGGCCACTGCGCCGGGTCGAGGGGACGGACGAGTTCGAGCCGACGACCTGGGAAGAAGCCGAGGCGCTGCTGGCGGCGCGAATCCGCGGGCTGCGCCGGACCGGCCAGGCGGACCGGCTGTACCTGATCAGCGACGGCAGCGTCAGCTCGCTGGACCGTCTGTTCGATGCCTGGATGGACGGGGTCGGGTCGCCGAACCGTGTGATCCACGAGAGTTACGATCTGGAGCCGCTGCGCGAGGCCAACCGGCTGACCTTCGGGCAGGCGGAGATCCCGCGCTACGAGCTCGATCGCGCCGAGCTGATCCTCTCGTTCGGCGCCGGGTTCCTGGAGACCTGGATCACGCCCGTCCAGTACGCGCGGCTCTTCAGCCGCTCGCAGAGCTTCCGGGACGGACGCAAGGGCCGGTTCATCCACGTGAGCCCGCGCCTGTCACTCACCGGCTCCAACGCCGACGAGTGGGTGGCGGCACGGCCTGCGAGCGCCATGATGCTTGCCCTCGCCATGACCCGGGTCCTGGTCGCCGAGGGCCGTGCCGGGGGCCGGGCGGCGGTGCTCCGCCCGCTGGTCGAGCCGTTCACGCCGGAGCGCGTGTCCGAGGCGACCGGCGTCGAGAGGGAGCGGATCGAGCGACTCGCCCGCGAGTTCGCCGACGCGCCGGCCAGCCTGGCGCTGCCGCCCGGCACGGAGATGACGCATCGCAACGCCACTGCCACGCACGTCGCCGTCAACCTGCTCAACTACGCAGCCGGTAACGTCGGTCGCACGGTCCGCTTTGGACCTAACGTCGCGAGACGTCGTCCCGCGGACCTGAGCCGCTGGACGGAGATCATCGAGGCGATGCGCTCGGGCGCGGTCGACCTGCTGCTCGTGCACGGCAGCGATCCCATGCACACGCTGCCGCCCAGCCTGGGCCTGAGCGGCGCGCTGGAGAACGTCGGTCTGCTAGTGAGCTTCGCCAGCCACATGGACGAGACCGCGGCCCGCGCCGACCTCATACTCCC
>CANPVY010000166.1 GCA_947581845.1 uncultured bacterium
GGGAAAACGTTGCGGTCGAGGCCTCGTCCACGAGTCCCTCGTAGTCCATGTCATGATTGCCCACGACCTGGAAGAACGGAATGCCCAGCCGCGACACTGCGCGCTCGTAATCGGGGAAGAGCTCGGGGTGATCGTGCGTGGTATCGCCACAGGCGACCCCGAAGCGCTCGACCTCGCCCAGCTGTCCGAGCACCTGGAGTAGATCGGGCACCGTCTCCTCGTGGAAATAGTTCATCTCCTGCGAGTCGGTGGTCTGGACGTCGGCGAGCGGCAGGTGGATGTCGGCGAGCAGCAGGAACGCGTGCCGCTCGTCGGAGCGCCGCAGCGGCACCAGATCGAACAGCGCGTCCATCACGCCTTCAGGGTTCGGGCGAATCGGTTGGTAGAAGCGTGCCGTGCCCGTCGGGTTCCGCGGGATCTCGAAGCCGCTCGGCATGCAGATCGACAGGAACTGCCGCTGCGCGGTCGTCACGAGCTCGAAGCTGCCGTCGGGGGCGCTGTCGACGACGCTCAAGCCGTCGGTGACGCCGACACCGCCCAGGCCGTGGCCCTGCGCGCGCACCTGTCCGCGGATCCGGAGCGGTCGGCCGGCGGCATCGCGCCTGCGGGATGGTGCATGCGGATGCGCGATGAGCGGCGTCGGCAGGGCGAGCGCCGCTCCGCCCAGGGCGAGCGAACGTACGAAGGCACGCCGACCCAGCACGCGTGGGTGATCGGCGGCGACGGTGTGAGGCATCCGGTCCATCGAGACCCTCTTTCTGTGTCTCAGGGTGGACGTGAAGCTGCCGAGCGTACTTTAGCACTCGGATGTGGCGAGCGCCTGATCCTTTGTTATCAAATGGATAGCGGCTGCGCCAGGGACGGTCAGGACAGCAACATAGAGGGAAGGGACGCCAGCGAATCGACCACCAGGTCCGGTTTCACCTCCGAGCGTGCCAGCCCCTCTTCACGGAACTTGCCCGTGCGCACGAGGATGCCCTGGCAGCCGATCGCCTGGGCGCCGGCGACATCCGCCTCCAGATCATCGCCAACCATGGCCACGTCCTCGGGCTCGAGCCCCACCGAGCGCGCCGCCTCCTCGAACATCGGCCGGCTGGGCTTGCCCACCAGCGTGGCGGTCCGGCCGGTCGCGTACTCGAGGGCGGCCACGAACGGGCCGACATCGAGAACCAGCTCGCCTTCCGTCTTCCAGTAGCGGTTACGGTGCAGCGCGATGAACACGGCACCGTCCAGCAGCCAGCGGAAGGCACGGTTCATGGCATCGAACGTCCAGCCCACGCCGAGATCGCCGACCACCACGGCCTCCGGCTCCTCTTCGACGATCTCGAGACCGCGGAACTCCTCGCCGGCCACCGGCGGCAGGCAGAGCGCGACTCGGCGAATCCCCCGCTCCTTGAGCCAGGCCGCCGCGGCGACGGGCGGCGTGAAGATCTCGTCGGCGGCGGCCGGGATCTCGAACCCGGCCAGCCACTCGGCGATCGTGCGGCGCGGCACACGTGTGGTGTTGGTGACGAAGCGTAGCGGGATACCGCCGTCACGCAGTGCCTGCACCGCCTCCGCGGCACCGTGGATGGCGCCCTCGTCCTCGTAGACCGTGCCATCGAGATCGAGCAGCAGTCCGGAAGGCCGCTTCCGCGTCATAGGTCTCGCACTCGCGTTGAGCCGACAGGTTCCCAGGATCGCGCTCCGGCACGATCCGCATCCAGGCCCGTAACTTGGGTCGCGAGGCTCGTCGGGAACAGGGATGGGGGTGAAGGCGGGATGCGGGTGAAGGCGGGATGGGGGGAGGCGGCGGAGGAGATCCGCCGACCAGCTCACGGGACGTGGCGTCTACCGGGCGCGCTCGCTCCTACTGCTCCTCTTCATCGCCCAGCCCCACGCGCAGCACCAGATCGAACAGCTCGAGCGGGTCGGCGGGCTGCGTCAGGAACGGGCGGCCCACGTCCGTGAGGAACTTGCGTGTCGCCGTATCGCCGAGGTCGTTGGCCAGGAAGACGGTGCGGCAGGCCTGGTCCAGGTTGGCGGCGACGATCTCGCGGAACAAATCGTGCGCGCTGATATGCGGCGTCGGCAGCTCGATCACGAGCGCGTCGAAGCTCTCCTCGTGCAGACGGCGGATAGCGCCACGCGGGTCGCGCGCGACCTCCACGCTGAGCCCGGTCAGCGCGCCGACATCCTGAAGCAGGCCCGCCGTGTACGCGCTCGCCTCGATGACCAGCACACGCAGCGGGACCCCGTAGGCTTCCAGACCCAGGTCCGGGCCCATGGGCAGCCCGGGCTCGCTCAACACCCTGGGCTCCCCATGTAGCCGGCGCGCGTTGGGGGCAGAGGCACGAACACCCGCCCAGCCCCGTAAGGCCATGCGGGTGATGCACTTAGCTGCCGCCTGGATGCCATAAGACCTCTCCACAGGCGCGGTCGGACGTCGCCACCGGGTAACCGGTCCTGAGAGAGGTCTCGACAATTATAACCCGGCAGGCCCTGCCGGGACAAGAGCGCGCCGCCAGGCCGTTTCTGGGCCGGCTTGCGCGCCAGGCCACGTTTCCTCAGTATCCGGCGTTCCACAAGCGAACCCCGGGTGGCGCACCCCGTGACGCCCTGCGACGGGAGAGCGACCGATGGCCAAGGTGAACATCTTCCGCGATTACTCCCCCACCTTCTGGACCGCCAACGTCATGGAGCTGTTCGAGCGTGCCGCCTACTACGGCATGAACTCGATCCTGGCGGGCTACCTCACCCTGACGGTCGCGGAGGGCGGTCTGGGGTTCAGCACGCAAGCGGTCGGCTTCCTGCAGGGTATCGTCTACGCGTTCACCTACATCTTCCCCATCCTCGGCGGCGCGCTGGCCGACCGCTATGGCTACCGGCGCATGCTACTGGTCGCCTTCAGCCTGCTGACGGCCGGCTACTTCGCGGCCGGCCACATGTCGAGCTACGCGCTGGTCTTCCTGGCGCTGCTGGTGATGGCCACGGGATCGGGGCTATTCAAGCCGATCATCACCGGCACCGTCGCGCGGACCACCGACGAGCGGACCTCCGGGTTCGGCTTCGGGATCTACTACTGGTCGATCAACCTGGGCGCGTTCATCTCGCCGCTGATCGTGAGCGTGCTGAAAGGGTTCGCCTGGCGCTGGGTGTTCATCGCG
>CANPVY010000167.1 GCA_947581845.1 uncultured bacterium
CTGTTCATCTGTGATGACAATGTTGCCGTCGTCCACGCTCACTGTCCCCCAGAGGACATCGGCGATAACATCCGGCGCCCAGACGACGATCGAGTAGTCGCCGTTGGCGGCCACCGTGAGCCGTACATCGGCCCCCTCGGCGATGAAGTCAGCCGAGTCCGGAGGACTCGTCTGGCTCACGAACACGAAGACACTGGCGTCCCAGGTCCCCACCAAATCCGCCAGCGTGAACCCGTCCAGGCCCGTCCCATCGTCGTCGCAGCCGACGAGCAGTCCGACGCCGAGTAACCCGATCAACAGCGCACGCGCGACTCTCATCACTACCTCCTCTCCAGTGACCTCCCAGCCCCCGGCGCCAGCAGCCACACCAGCCCCAGGTCGCTGGGCCGGCTAGTGGTTTCCTGCTAGACCCCAGGGAACACGGGCTTCGCTTGCGGGATGAACGGCAGGGTGGGGACCCTCCCTCCTACCCGCAGATCGACCGCAAGTTTCGGATAGATTCCCGAGGCCAGGCAGCCTAACATCCAGCCTGGACAGGCTCGACCGGTACTGCCGAATGCCGTGAGGAGAGAACACGTGGATGAGCTGAGCCGCCGGATGCGCGAGCCCGCCGAGCAGCCCGCGTTCCGCCCCTATCACCGCCGTTCCGACCTGGCCGCTGCAGGTGACGCCCAGCTCGAGCGCGTGCGTCGCGTCTGCCATTACATCGACGAGCACCCTGAAGCCAAACCGACACTGGCTCAGCTAGCCGCTCACGTGGACACGAGCCCGTACCATCTGCAGCGCAGCTTCAAGGCCGTGCTGGGGATCACCCCGCGCCAGTACGCCGACCACCGGCGACTCCATCGCTTCAAGCGTGAGCTGGGAAACGGAGCCAGCGTGACCCGGGCCCTCTACGCAGCTGGCTACGGATCCAGCAGCCGCCTCTACGAGCGCGCGACCTCGCAACTCGGCATGACGCCGGCCACCTACCGCCGCGGCGGGCGCGGCGCTCGCATCCGCTACACGACCACGGCCTGCCCGCTAGGGCGCCTGCTCGTGGCCGCCACCGAGCGCGGTGTCTGTGCCGTCAGTTTGGGCGATCACGACGCCACTCTGGTTGCGGCCCTGCGTGAAGAGTATTTCGAGGCCGAGATCAGCAAAGACGAGTCAGCGCTCGGGCGCTGGGTCGAGGTGCTACTGGGCTTTCTGGAGGGCCGTCGACGCGACATCGACCTGCCGCTGGACATCTGTGCGACCGCGTTCCAGCAACGGGTCTGGGAGCTGCTGAGGACGATTCCCTACGGCGAGACACTCACCTATTCGGAGATGGCACGCCGCCTCGGCGCGCCCAGAGCGGCCAGAGCCGTCGGCCGCGCCTGCGCGAGCAACCCGGTGCCGCTCGTCATCCCCTGCCACCGAGCCGTGCGCGCCGACGGCGGGCTCGGCGGCTACCGCTGGGGAGTGGAGCGGAAACAGGCGCTGCTCGAGAGCGAGCGTAAGAAGCAGGGCTGACCGATCACCTTCGGGTGAGTAACTCCTCGAACAGCTCGATCACCCGCGGATCATCGCTCTGCGCCAGCCAGAACAACGCCTTCTTGACCAGAGCCGCGTCCGGGTTCGTCCGCACGACCTCGATCAGTGCCGGCACCCCCTCGTCGGCCGGACACTGTGACAGCGCGAAGATCGCCGTCTCCCGCACCTCGCGGTCGCCCGATTCCTCAGCCACGATCTCGGTCAGTCCCGCAGTGGCCGCCGCGCCAGCAGCCTGACCCAGCCAGAACACCGCGCTCTTCCGGGTCCGCCGCGGCAGCGAACCATCCTTCGCGATTTCCAACAACTCCGGCCAGACCACGGCGCTGTCCGCCAGCACCGCCGGGAGTATCGCTTCGCGACCGGCATCGCCCTCGAGTCGCCGCGCCAGCGAGACGAAGTAGTCCGCCGCTTCCGGCGCCGAGACCGTGCCCAGATCGAACACCCTGCCACTCGCCGAGCGCCAGCGGCCGCCTACGTATGTGTCGATGCTACGGATCTCCCGATCGCGCATCCTCAGCACGACCCGCACTGGCCCGTACTCGCAGTCGCATTCCCAGTCGCCGCTCTGCCAGCCCACATGGCCGCGCCTGAACGAGATGGAACCGCGGCCGTTACCACACACGTCCGGCAGTGCCGCGAAGCTCATGCGCACCTTCCCATCACGAACCTCGGCGACCCGGTCGGCGATCGACTGCCCGTAGGCGGTCGGGGCCAGCAACAGCGTGGCCCCGACGGCGCCCAACATCCAAGAAGCTCGCATTCTCATTGCCCCTCGATGATCGTCAGCAGGAACTCCGCCACCCGCGGATCGTTCGACTGCGACAGCCAAAAGATCGCCTTCTTGCGCAGGTCCGTATCCTGCTCGTCCCGCGCGATCTCCATCAGCTTGTCCACCGCCGCCCGATCGCCTTGCTGCGAGAGCGCGAAGATAATCTGCTCCTTCATCTCGCGATCCGGCATCCGGTCATAGAGCTCGGCCATCTGCACAACCGAGACGCCCATCTGACCGGCCCAGAAGATCGCCCTCTTGCGCACCTCGACCGACTCGCGCTCGTTGACGGCGATGTCCAGCAGCCAGCGGCCGTTCTCCTCGCCGCCCATCTGGGCGAGTGAGAAGATGACCTTCTCCTTCAGCTCCGGCTCCTGCGTGCTGCCGTACAGCTCGCGCAGGAAACGCGCGTTCGCTTCCGATCTGTGCTGGCCGATCCAGAAGATCGCCTTGTCCCGCAGCTCCACAGGCGCGCCCTCTTGCATCGCGTAGTCCCGCAGGATCCGGCTCGCCTGCTCGCTGCTATGCTGCGAAAGCGCGAAGATCGCCTTGTCCTGCAGCTCCCGATCGTCCGACCCGAGCAGGATCTCCTCCAACGCCGCCACGGTGCGCTCGCCGGGTACCTGTGACAGCCAGAACACTGCCTGGCTGCGAACCTCCCGATCGGGATCGTTGCGCACGATGTCCAGCAGGATATCGACCGTCTCCTCGTCCACGTGCTGTGCCACCAGGAACACGGCCTTCCGCCGCATCATCACCGAGCACTCATCATCATCACGACGCTCCAGGATCCTCTTCAGGATCGGCAGCGCCTGCTCGGCGCTCATATGCAGCAGCGCGTTCAGCGCCGCGAGGCGCACCTCATCCTCA
>CANPVY010000168.1 GCA_947581845.1 uncultured bacterium
CTGCGCTATACGTCGGATAGGGGGCACGCGTTCGGGGACTGGCAGGCCTTTCCACCGGACGATGCGTTTTGGGGGATCGTGGTATTCGAGGCGACACCTCGCCAACCCCGCTGACTTCTCCGCCCAGCAAGAATAGGGGAGCGATGTGGAACTAGCCGGTATCGACTGGGCTGTCATCATCGCGTATCTGGCCTTCGCGCTCGGAATCGGGCTGCTGTTCCGGGGCCGCGCGGGTCGCAGCCTGACCGAATACTTCGTCTCCGGGCGTGCCCTGCCCTGGTGGCTCGCGGGCACCTCCATGGTGGCCACCACCTTCGCCGCCGACACGCCCCTGGCCGTCACCGGTCTCGTAGCCCGGCACGGGCTCGCCGGCAACTGGTTCTGGTGGGCGTTCGCGCTCGGCGGCATGATCACCGTCTTCGTCTACGCACGGCTCTGGCGCCGCGCGAACGTGCTGACGGACGTCGAGCTGGTCGAGCTCCGCTACGGCGGCAAGCCCGCGGCGTTTTTGCGCGGGTTCCGCGCCATCTACATCGCGCTGCTGGTGAACTCGATCATCATCGGCTGGGTGACCGGGGCAATGGTCACGATCTTACAGCACACCGTGTTCGCGGGCAGCGGCGCGGCGGGCGATAGCGAGTGGCTGATGATCGTCGTGCTGCTCGCGATCGTCGGCGTCTACAGCACGCTGGCAGGGCTATGGGGTGTGGTCGTCACCGATCTGTTCCAGTTCGTGATCGCTATGGCCGGGTCGATTGCCCTCGCGGTGGTGGCGGTCGCGCATATCGGCGGCGTCGATGCCCTGCGGCTCCGCGTCGCCGAGAACTTCGGGCAGGGTGAACAGGCATTCAGCTATCTGCCGGATTTCACTGCCGCCGACCCGTGGATGCCGATCAGCGTCTTCCTGATCATGCTCTTCATCCAATGGTGGGCGTCCTGGTATCCGGGCGCCGAGCCGGGCGGCGGTGGATACATTGTCCAGCGCATGGCCTCCGCCAAGGACGAGAAGCACTCGGTGCTCGCCACGCTGTGGTTCCAGATCGCCCACTACTGCATCCGGCCGTGGCCCTGGTTGCTCGTCGCCTTCGCTGCGCTAGCCATGTATCCGGATCTGCGGGACGCCGCCAACCCCGACGCGGGCTTCCCGATGGTGATGCGTGACCTGGCGCCAGTCGGCCTGCGCGGGCTACTGCTCGTAGCGTTCTTCGCCGCCTTCATGTCGACGATCAGCACGCAGATCAACTGGGGCGCCTCCTATCTCGTCAGCGACTTCTACCGTCGCTTCCTGCGACCTGACGCGGACCAGCGGCACCTGACTCGTGCCTCGCGACTCACCTCCCTGCTGATCTTGATAGTCGGCAGCTTCGCCGCCTGGGTGATGCGGGACATCTCGGTCGATGAAGCCTGGAAGATCCTCGCCGCGTTGGGAGCGGGCACCGGCGCGGTGTTCATGCTCCGCTGGTACTGGTGGCGGATCAACGCCTGGTCGGAGATCGTGGCGATGATCGCTTCGCTGACGTTCTTCAGCGTGGTGAGCCAGTTCGTGGAGGGGAACGAGTACCGCCTGGCGCTGGTGGCCGCACTCACCATCATCGCCTGGCTCAGCGCCACGTTCTTGACCGCGCCTGAACGGCGCGAAACCCTTGAGGCCTTCTACCGGAAAGTGCGCCCAGGAGGGCCCGGCTGGCGCCCCGTTGCCAGCGCCGCACCCGAGATCGAACCCGACCGACACCTCGGGTTGCTCCTGCTCGCCGCTCTGCTCGCCGCCGGGATCGTCTACTTCACGCTGCCCGGCATCGGAACTCTCATCTTCGGAGACTACGCGAACTCTGTGTTCTGTTTCGCCGGCGCGGTCACCTGTGCCGCCGGCGTGATGGTCTTGATGCGGCGCGTAGGGTGGGGCCGAGTGACCGGCTAGCGATAACCGCCGTGCTCGATCGCGACCTCGCTCATGTACTCGAGTAGCTCCGGCCTGACGGCGGGCGGGACCGAGCAGGCCGTGCTCAGGATGTACCCACCACCCTCTTTCGCGACGCTGAGCCGGTGGAGGACCGCGTCCCGCACGTCCTCTTCGTCACCGTAGAGGAGCGTGTTGACCGGGTCGATGTTGCCTTTGATGAATGCCCTACCCTTGAGCTGCGGCAGAGCCTCCTCCAGTTCCACGGTGCCGATGGGAGGCGGATCGAGAGTATCGATTCCGTCCGTGCCCGTCTGCAGCATGAGGTCCAGCCGATCGCCGATGGCGCCGCACGTATGGGTGTAGATCTTCACCCCTTCATGCCGAGCGTGTACCTCCTGGATGAGCCTGCGCTCGTACGGCAACACGAACTCCGCGTATTGCTCGCGCGAGATCAAGCCAGCCCCCGCAAAGGCGGACGAGATCAACACTGCGTCCACACCCTCCTCTGCTTGCCGACTGGCGAGGTCGATCGCGCCGAGTGTGAGCCGCTCCAGACAGGCGTGCGTCTTCACCGGGTCGTCGAGCAGCGCCATCAGCGCGCTCTCGTAGTTCAGCAGATCCAGAAATTGTGAGAAGGGGCTGAAGATCTCGGAGTGTACCGACACCTCGTTCCCAACGCGGCGCATCACCGCCTTGATAGCATCCAGATGATAGCGCGGGAAGAAATCATCGAATGGCCGCGGCTCGGCCTCGAATCCCCAGGTATACGGATAGGTGATGTCGGTGATGTCCCAGGGCTCGACGTACCAGAGCGCCTCCGGCCTCACCTCGTCGAAAGTCGGGAAGTAGCGGGTGCCATCCGACTCGAAGTAGTGGGGATTGTCATCGCACGGCACCCGCGTATAGCCCCCGTTCCTCCAGTGAATCGTCGTCTCACCCGCCGCCTCCTCGATGCGATCGATGTGGCGCTCGAAATCCGGATCGCGGCCCGGCAGGTTGACAAGGATCCCATCGAAGCGGTAGCGCTGCTGCAGTTGCACCAGCGCGTCCGCGAACACCTCCGTGCGATACCAGATGTCGAGCGGGGAGCCACCGGCATTCAGGAAGTAGTGACCGATTGCCAGCTGACAGAACACCGGCACGCGATCGGGCTCCCCGAGGTCCATGGCGATCCTGACGCGTTCCCTGCTGTTCATGCCGACTCCGTGTGGATTTGCCACCTCCGAGGGTGGTCTCCAATGACTTCTGGTGCCCGATCGGCCTCTACATTTAATATGAAGCTCTGTCATGGTCGACTACCAGCACCTGAATCGCCTCCTCTATGACGGGAAGGCGGATGAACTGCGCGCGATGGTCGAGCAGGCGCTCGCCGAGGGCCATTCGGTCGACGAGATCCTGCACCGGGGGCTCATCGCCGGCATGCAGGTCGTCGGCGCGGACTTCAAGCACAACCGCATCTTCGTTCCCCAGGTGCTCGTCGCCGCTCGGGCGATGAAGGCCGGGATGGCGGTTCTGCAGCCGCTGCTCGCCAGCTCAGAGGTCAGCCAGCCGGTCGGCACCATCGTCATGGGCACCGTGAAGGGTGACCTGCACGACATCGGCAAGAACCTGGTCTGCATGATGGCGGAGGGCGCGGGGTTCCGGGTCATCGACCTGGGCGTCGATCAGTCTGCGGCACGGTTCATTGAAGCGGCGCGCGAACACAACGCCGATATCGTCGGCATGAGCGCGTTGCTGACGACGACGATGCCCTACATGAAGGTCGTCATCGACGCTTTCGCGGCCGAGAAGCTCGGTCGGCTCAAGCTGTGCGTTGGCGGCGCCCCGGTGAACCAGGCCTTCGCGGAAGAGATCGGCGCCCACGGCTATGCCCCTGACGCCGCTAGCGCTGTCGACATGTTCCTCGCGCTTCGCAGCGCCGCGCAGGGCTGAGGGACGATCTTGGCGATCCAGGTGCGCATTGAGTCGCGTGAGTGCGAGGCCGAACCCGGCCTCTCGCTCTTCGAGTGCGCCGAGCGCGTCGCTCTTCCTATCACGAATTCCTGTGGACAACAAGGCAGCTGCCATGAGTGCCTCGTCGAGGTCACGCAGGGATTGGATCTCCTCGCGCTGCCGACCGAGGAGGAGCG
>CANPVY010000169.1 GCA_947581845.1 uncultured bacterium
GAGCTCGAGCGAGTTCGACACCTACCTGATGCTGATCGATCCCAACGGCGAGCATACGGAGAACGACGATGTCGAAGGGATGCCGGATCACAGCGTGATCGAAGCGGACATCACCGAGGTCGGGACCTATATGGTCGTGGTCACCTCGTACAAGCCGGGCGAGAGCGGCGCCTACGAGCTGACCATGGACTTCGGCGAGGCGCGCCCGACGGCGACGCGCCAGCGTGATGTAGCGGCGATCACGCTTGGTGAGCGCACCACCGGCCGGTTGGAGCCCGGCGACCGGCAGCTGGGTACCGGTGAGTACGCCGACGTGTACGTATTCGAGGGCTCGGCCGGGCAGAGCATCAGCATCGAGATGGCCTCCTCCGAGTTCGACACCTACGTGCAGCTGACCACGCCGGACGGCGAGAAGATCGATAACGACGACTACGGCGGCCGGTCGGACTCGCGCATCGATCTCACCCTGCGGGAGAGCGGGCGTCACCGGATTATGAGCACCTCCTACCGGGCCGGCGAGACGGGGACCTACGAACTTGGTGTGAGCACCACCGCGGCCCCGGAGGTCGGCGTGGTGGCGGCGGAGGTCGGCGTGGTGCCCGAAGAAGGCGAAGGCCGAATCGTCGGCCTGTTCGTGGGGATCAGCGATTACCCCGGCGAGGCGAACGATCTGTCCTACACCGCCGACGATGCCGTTCGGGTCCGCGAGGCTCTGGCTCGCACCGGGCTGCGGCCCGCCGACGCGATCATTCTCACGGACGCCGACGCCACGGTCGGCAACGTGAAGAATGCCTTCCAGTCGCTCGCCGCACGCACAGGCCCGAACGATCTGTTCGTGCTCTTCTACTCCGGGCACGGGAACCGCGTGCCTCGTTCGGGACACCAGCCGAGCGATCCCGACGCGCTCGACGAGACCATCGAACTCTACGACGGGCGGATCTCGGACGATGAGCTGAGCACGATGTTCGCCAGCGTGAATGCCGCGACCTCGCTCGTCGTGCTCGATGCCTGCTTCAGCGGCGGCTTCGCCAAGGACGTCATCTCCGCGCCCGGCCGCATGGGCTTCTTCTCGTCGGAGGAGGACGTGACGTCATCCGTGGCCGCCAAGTTCCGCGCCGGCGGCTACCTGGCCGCGTTCCTGGCGGACGCAATCGGCGACGGGCTGGCGGATGCCGACGCCGACGGCGGCGTCTCCGCGCTCGAGCTCAGCCAGTATTTGCACGAGCGCTACCGGGCCGACGTCAAATCCGGAGGCGCCAGCGAGTACGTGCGTACCGGTGGGCCCCAGCTCGGCTACCAGCACCTGGTCGTGGACCGCGGGAGCATCAGCCCCTACCAGATCCTCTTCCAGCTCTTAGTGCAGGGAGGCGACTGAGCAGGGCGGCTGCCGCGATCCGGGGTGAGGACACTCCCTGGCCGGCGCCGTTGGCGCGCCCGGCAGGGTGGCTGATAGATTGCTCCTATTGATGGCCTGTGAGATTCGGGCTCCCGGTGCCGGCCTGCGCACGGCAGCGTGGCCGAGTTGACACAGGCCTTGCCCAACAATAATACCCGTTATTAACTGCAGACGCCGCCACGGCTGCGCTCCGTCGCTGGAAGGGGCATGAAGCCGCGGGGTCGTGGCGGCGGCCGCACGAGTATTGACTGGAACCAGGAGTACTCGAATGAGGGTGTTTTGGGACGTTCTGGCGCCACTGGGTCTCGGCGTCAGTCTGGTCGCGGGTGGGTCGGCAGACAGCCTGGCTCAGGAGAACGCGACCTGCCTGGTGTGTCACTCCTCGGCCTCGATGTTCCAGGGCGTGTCGGAGCCGCAGCGCTTGGTGGTCACGGAGGAGGAACTGGCGGGTTCCGTACACGGTGCGCTGGGGCTCTCCTGTGTGATGTGCCACCAGGATCTTGCCGGGTCCGAGTTTCCGCACGCATCCGAGGTGGCGCCGCCGACCTGTACGGCCTGTCATGGCGGTGTGGAGGGGACGTACAGCGAGAGTGTGCACGGGTACGCCCTGGCCCGTGGGAACCCCCGCGCGCCCACGTGTGCCAGTTGCCACGGTCGCCACGACATCCTGCCCAGCCGCGACCCCCGCTCGCCGACGCACAAGGTGCGGCTGCCGGGTACCTGCGCCAGCTGCCACGGGACGGCGGGTTTGCTCACGGACCAGATCGTCAAGCTGCCGCAGTCGTTCACCGACTACGCCCAGTCGGTTCATGGGCAGGGGGCGGAGCGGGGGATCGCCACGGCGGCGTCCTGCTCGGACTGCCACGGCGTCCACGATCTGAAGGGTTCCGTAGATCCAGCCTCGAGCATCAACCCGTTGAACGTGGCGACGACCTGCGGGCAGTGCCACCCGGACATCGAGCTCGAGTACAAGCGCTCGATCCACGGTCGGGCGTTGATGACCGGCGTCCGGGACAGCCCGACCTGTACGGACTGTCACGGCGAGCATTTCATCCTCTCGCCACGTGACCCGGAGGCGCGCACCTGCGCTTCGAGGATCGCCACCGAAACGTGCGGGCCCTGCCATGATGATCCGGTGATCATCGCGAAGTACAACCTGCAGGGTGGCGTTGTCGGCACGTACCTGGACAGCTATCACGGCTGGTCGTCACGGCGCGGCTGCGAGAATACGGCGACCTGTGTCAGCTGTCATACGGCGCATCTCGTGCTTCCCGCTGAGGACTCCTCCTCGACCATCCACCCGGCGAACGTGACCGCCACCTGTGGGAACTGTCACGAGGATGCGGATGAGCGATTCGCTGCGAGCTATACGCATGAGGCGACCTCGATCACGGCGAACCCGATCAACCGGATCATCCGCGACATCTATCTGGTGGCGATCGCGCTGATCATCGGCGTGATGGTTATTCACAACCTGGTGATCATGAACTACTTCATGGTCGAGCGGCGTAAGCAGGAGGAGAGCTCGCGCTGGGTGTTGCGGTTCGATCGGCCGCAGATCATCCAGCACCTGCTGCTCACCGTCGCCTTTGTCGTGCTGGTGATCACGGGCTTCGCGCTCCGCTTCCCGGATGCCTGGTGGGTGCAGTGGCTGGCGGGCCTCGGTATGACCGAGCAGGTGCGTGGTGATCTACACCGGGTATTTGCTGTGGTGATGGTGATCACGGCCCTGTACCACATGCACTACATCTTTCTCACCAGGCGCGGTAGACGTGAGTTCCGGTCCATCATTCCGACGTGGCAGGACGTGAAAGATCTCTACCACAACATCCGCTATTACATCTGGAAGAGCGAGAAGAAGGTCAAGTTCGGCCGCTACGACTACTCGCAGAAGGCGGAGTACTGGGCGCTGATCTGGGGGACCATTCTCATGATCCTCACGGGCGTCATCCTCTGGTGGCCCCAATGGGCGGTGAAGATCTTCCCGTCATGGATCGTGCCGGCGGCCCAGACGGTCCACTACTACGAGGCCTGGCTGGCGACGCTCGCCGTCATCGTCTGGCACTTCTTCTTCGTGATCTTCCATCCGGAAGAGTATCCGATGAGTTGGACGTGGCTGACCGGGAAGATGTCCGAGGAGTCGGTCAAGCGGCACCACGCGCGCTGGTATGAGGAGATCAACGTCCCTGGCGAAGGCGGGATCTCATCGACTGCGGGCGTGGCCAGTGCAACGAGCGAGACCGTGTTGCGGCCCGAGACCGAGACTGGAGAGAACACCGAGTAGGGCCACCCGGGCCGGATCAGGAGGCTGAGAATGGAGAAGCTTCTCATCGGAGCAGCAGGCGAAGGACCCGGTCCAGGCGGCCCCCGCTGCCGGACGTGGAGGTCACGCTCGAAGGCGCGGAGAACCACTAGCGTCTGCCGAGAAAGGCCCTAAGTTGACGGGCAGCCCCGCCTTGTGAACCTCAGGAGGCTTGCCATGCTGCGGGAGGGAACGGTGGTCACCCTCGGTCGCCAGATCGTCGAGCAGGAGCGGCTCTATCCCGAGGCGACCGGCGCCTTCTCCAATATCCTCTACGACATCGCGCTCGCAGCCAAGATCATTAGTCGCGAGGTGAACCGCGCTGGTCTGGTCGATATCCTCGGCAGTGCCGGCAGGTTCAACATCCACGGTGAAGACGTCCGCAAGCTGGATGAGTTCGCCAACGATGTCGTCTTCAACGCCCTGGATCACACAGGGAACCTCTGCGTGATGGCCTCCGAGGAGGTGGATGACCCGATCCCCATCCCGGACGAGTTTCCCTGCGGCAACTACGTTCTCCTCCACGACCCGCTGGACGGATCCTCGAATATCGATGCCAACGTATCGCTCGGGACCATCTTCTCGATCCACCGCAAGGTCTCGAAGGGCGAGCGAGGCGGGCTGGAGGACTTGCTGCAGCCGGGACATCGGCAGCTGGCCGCCGGCTATATCGTCTACGGGTCCTCGACCATGCTGGTCTATACGACCGGGGCCGGGGTTCACGGTTTCACGCTCGAGCCTTCCATCGGCGAGTTCCTGCTGTCCCATCCGGACATGCGGATCCCCGATCCGGGTAAGAAGATCTACAGCGTTAACGAGGCCTACTACAAACGCTGGTCGCCCGGTCAGCAGAAGGCGGTAGACGTGCTGAAGGACGAGGGCTACAGCCTGCGCTACATCGGATCACTGGTGGCCGACTTCCACCGCACGCTGCTCTACGGCGGCGTCTTCATGTATCCCGCCGATTCGAAGAGCCCGAAGGGTAAGCTGCGCCTGCTCTACGAAGCGGCGCCGCTGGCGATGGTGATCGAGGAGGCGGGCGGTGCATCCTCGGAGGGGACGCGTTCGATCCTGCAGGTCGAGCCGAGCGAGCTCCACGAGCGCACGCCGCTTTACCTGGGCAGCAAGAGCGTGGTGGAGAAGGTCGAGGCCGCGCTCAAGTCCTAGCTCCTGAAGCAGCCTGAGGGCTGTGGCGGGAACGCCAGGTGAACACAGTGGGTAGTAATCGGGGCGTACCTGAGCCCGACTGAGACCAGAGCGAGAGATGAAGCCTCGTCCGCGAATCGTAGCCAGCCTGCTCGTGCTCATCGCCGCGCTGACACCTGCCGGCGTGCCCGCGCTCGCGCAGGGGCCCGTGGTGCGTGCGATTCTGTTCTTCTCGCCGACCTGTCCCCACTGCCACGAGGTGATCAGGCGAGACCTGCCGATCGTCTTCTCCCACTTCGGCGGTGAGCCGCGTGTCTATTTCAACCAGGATCTCCGGGCCGATCAACTGGCCTTCTATAATGTGACGAACGGCACGGTCGAGATCCTGCTGGCGGACGTCTCACGTGTGGAGGGCTACGACCTCTTCGCGGCTTGCGATGAGCGGTATCGTGACATCCTGAAGGGCTCGCGCGGTGTCCCACGACTCGTGATCGGCGATACGGTGCTCATAGGTTCGCTCGATATTCCTTCCAACTTGCCGCATTTGGTCGCCGAGGGGCTTGCCGCTGGCGGGATCGACTGGCCCGACGTGGTCGGTATGCAGCAGGCGATCGCCTCCATACCGGGTCCGCAGCTGGCCGTCGCAGACACGGTGGCTGAAGTTGAGGGTGAGCGCGTGGCCGCCGAGGGCGCCGAAGGCGCGGCTGAAACACCAGCGGCCAGCGAGCCGGAAGCTGCACCCGCGACCGAGTCTCCAGCCGCGACCGAGCCTGCGGAGCCTGTCACCACCGCCGAAGTTGAGCGCCTACCTGGTCACGGGCCGGAGCGGGAGGGTGCACCGCCGGCGGCAGGAACCGAGACTCCGGTTGGCGCGCGGCCCGGACCTGAAACGGGGCCCGGCGATGCCGGTCCGCCGGCGAACCCCGAGGGCGTGACGGAGGCAGACGAGCCTGGGGACGCCAGCGGGACCAGCCTGGCGGTCATCCCCGAGCGCCGGCTTACGGTGATCGAGCTTTATAACCAGGACCGGGTGGGGAATAGCATGTCCGTCGTGGTCCTGGTTGCCATGGTGATCAGCCTGATGATCGTCGCCAGCCGACCGCACCTCCCGGTCTGGAGGCGTGAGCCGGGCGTCGAGGTCTTGCTCATCTCAATCCTTGGAATCGGCGTCGCTTCCTACCTCACCTATGTCGAATCACGAGGTGTGCTGGCGGTCTGCGGACCCGTCGGCGACTGTAACACCGTACAGCAGAGCGAGTACGCCAAGTTGTTCGGGCTGATCCCGGTCGGCGCCTTGGGACTGGCTGGCTACGTCGCCATCATCGCCGCCTGGTGGATGACGAAGCGCTACAGCGGGGCGGCCGCCGACTGGGCGCGACTCTCGTTGCTCGGCATGACCGTCTTCGGGACGCTGTTCTCCGTCTACCTGACCTTCCTCGAGCCCTTCGTGATCGGCGCGACCTGTGCCTGGTGCCTCACGTCGGCTGTGATCATGACCGTCCTGATGTGGGTGTTCGTCCGGCCGGGGGCGGAGGCCTGGGCGCGTATCCGCAGCACCCGCTGAGCGCTGATCAGGTAATCGCCGCTCCGCCAGCCGCAGTCCCACTCAGGAATCGTTCTCGGATCACGCTTGCTCGGCTGACCTGACTTCCACATCATGGCGGGTGCCGGTCATTCCACGCTTCAGCACACACGAACCAGGAGCGATGCAATGGAACCCTCGGCTCTCCATCCGACGCGGAGGGAGTTTCTCGGGAGCGTCTTGCCCGCAGGCGCCCTGACCTGTCTGGGCTGCAAGAGGTTGTGCGGCCTGTTCGGGTTTGTCGGCGCGCAGCAGGCGACCGCCCAGCACAAGTTCCTCGCGGACTCCCAGATGAGCTTCGCGGAGGTCTTCGACTTCGGCTTCAAGGGCTTCTACATCCCGATCCTACAGAGCCTGGGAGCTCAGATGGGCGAAGAGGACTACATCGAGTTGCTGAAGGCAGCGGCGACGGAGGCGGGTCGCCACAGCGGCGAGAACTGGGCCCGTAGCGTGCCCGACAACGACTTCGCGACCTTCAAGTCCTGGGCGACCGAGCCCGACCGCTTCTGGCAGCACGCACTGACCTTCGAGATCGTCGAGGATACCGACCGGGTCTTCGAGGTCAAGGTGAGTGAGTGCCTGTGGGCGAAGACCTTCCGCGAGGCCCAGGCCGGAGACATCGGTTACGCCACAGTCTGCTTTCAGGACTACGCCTCAGCGCAGGGTTTCAACCCGAAGCTCAGCATGGTCCGCACCAAGACCCTGATGCAGGGGCATGACTGCTGTAACCACCGCTGGCTCTGGGAAGGCTGACCTCGGCGCCAGGGGTGCCCCTGATGACCCTGTGATCGCAGGACTAGGAAGAAGGAGCTAACACATGCGTGACATCAAGCGGTTACCCGCCTCTTCAGTGATTGTCCTCGTGAGCTCGTTCGGGTTGTTGCCGTACCTGACCGTCGTCGCCGTCCCGCAGGCGGTGGCGCAGGAGCGAGCCGCCGCACAGGAAGCGACGGCGCCCGTAGCTAAGGTGATCCCGCACCGCCTCGAGGCGCACGGGGACGTACGCATCGACAACTACTACTGGCTGAGCCAGCGTGACAACCCGGAGGTGATCGCCTATCTAGAGGCCGAGAACGAGTACACCGAGGCCGTCATGGCCCATACGCAGGCGCTCCAGGAGACGCTGTTCGAGGAGATCAAGGGGCGCATCAAAGAGACCGATCTCTCCGTCCCCTACCGGAAGGGCGACTACTTCTACTATTCCCGCTGGGAGGAAGGCAGGGACTATCCCATCTACGCCCGCAAGCGCGGCTCGCTCGACGCGGCCGAACAGATCATGATCGACGTGAACGAGCTGGCTGAAGGCCACGGGTTCACCTCCGTGCGCTTCCCGGAGGTAAGCTCCGAGCAGAACCTCATCGCCTTCGCTCATGACACCGTGGGCCGGCGCTTCTACAACATCCGCTTCAAGAACCTGGATACCGGCGTGATGCTGGAGGACGAGATCCCACAGGTCACGGCGAACGTCGCCTGGGCCAACGACAACCGAACGGTGTTCTACGCCAGGCAGGATCCCGTCACGCTGCGCCGCTACCAGATCTACCGTCACGTTCTGGGAACCGACCCCACAGAGGACGAGCTGGTCTACGAGGAGCCGGATGTGGAGTTCAGCTGCGCCGTCTGGAAGACCAAGAGCGAGCGCTACATGATCATCGGGACGTTCCAGACGCTGAGCAACGAGTTCCGCTTCCTGGATGCGGACGACCCCGGCGGCGAGTTCACGCTGTTCCGGCCACGGGAGCCCGACCACGAGTATACACTCGACCACTTCGGCGATTACTTCTACATCAAGAGCAACGACCAGGCGCGGAACTTCCGGCTGATGAGAACGCCGGTCGCACACACCGGCAAGGAGCACTGGGAGGAGGTGATCCCGCACCGGGACGATGTACTGCTCATGGGCTTCGAGATCTTCCGGGACTACCTCGTGGTGTCGGAGCGGAAGGACGGGCTGCGGCAGCTGCGCATCCGCCCCTGGTCCGGTGAGGGCGAGCACTATCTCGATTTCGGCGAGCCCGTATACACGGCTTACGTCAGCACGAACCCGGAGATCGACAGCAAGATCCTCCGCTACGGTTACACCTCGTTGACCACGCCGAACTCCGTGTACGACTACGACATGGAGACCCGCGAGAGGACGCTTCTGAAACGCGAGGAGGTGCTCGGCGACTTCGATCCCGCCGATTACGTGACGGAACGCCTGCATGCGCCCGCCCGAGACGGCGTCCAGGTGCCCGTGTCGATTGTGTACCGGAAAGGGCTGGCCAAGGACGGGAGCAACCCGCTGCTGCTCTACGGCTACGGCTCCTACGGGGCCAGCATGGATGCCAGATTCAGCTCGGAGCGGCTGAGCCTATTGGATCGCGGCTTCGTCTACGCGATCGCACACGTGCGCGGCGGTGAAGAGCTGGGCCGGCAGTGGTACGAGGACGGCAAGCTGCTCAAGAAGAAGAACACGTTCACCGACTTCATCGACGTGGCCGAGTTCTTGGTCGCCGAGGGCTACACGAACCCGGACCTGCTGTTCGCGCAGGGCGGCAGCGCTGGCGGCCTGCTGATGGGTGCGATCGCCAACATGCGGCCCGACCTCTTCGAGGGCATCGTCACGCGCGTGCCCTGGGTGGATGTGATCACGACCATGCTGGACGCCAGCATCCCGCTCACGACCAGCGAGTACGACGAGTGGGGTGATCCGAACGAGGAGGAGTACTACTGGTACATGCTCTCGTACTCGCCTTACGACAACGTGGAGCCACAGGATTACCCTAACATGCTGGTGACGACCGGACTGCACGACTCGCAGGTCCAGTACTTCGAGCCCGCGAAGTGGGTGGCCAAGCTGCGTGCGCTGAAGACCGATGACAACCTGCTGATCCTGAAGACGAACATGGAGGCGGGCCACGGCGGCGCCTCGGGCCGCTACCGGCGCTGGCGCGATACCGCCTTCCAGTACGCGTTCCTGCTCGATCTGGCAGGCATAGCCGAGTGAGCCCCAGGGCAGAACTGATGGGCCGGGGTGCCGTCGTGAGTGATGGCGCTTAGCCGCTGACGGCACCCGGCCCGCAGTAGAGGGAAGGGAAGCTCACATTTCAAAAAGGTACCTGCAACACCATGTCACGGTTCACGCGACTTCTACGTGAGTTGGAGCGCCGCCGGGTCGTTCGCGTCGCGGCCGTCTACGCGGTAGTCGCGTTCGTCGTTTGGCAGGCTGCGGACATCGCCTTCCCGGCTTTGAGACTTCCAGAGTGGACACTGACGCTGGTTGTTGCCCTCACGCTCCTCGGCTTTCCCATCGCTCTGGTGCTCGCCTGGGCGTTCGACGTGACGCCGAGCGGGGTCAAGCGAACCGAGCCGGTGGCCGAGGGCGCCCCGGCCAGAGAGCAGAGCTCGACCCTGGTCACGGCCGCCTGGTTGACGCTGTTCGCCGTGGTCGTCGTGGCCGTCGGCTGGATCGTGCTCGCCAGGGGACAGCGGCAGGCCCTCGAGTCCGGCGATCAGCAGAAACTCGTTGTCCTTCCGTTCGAGAACCTCGGAGCGCCGGAGGACGAGTACTTCGCCGACGGCCTCACCGATGAGATCACGGCCCGACTGGCCGATCTACACGGGCTCGAGGTGAAATCGAGGCAGAGCGCCTACGCATACAAGGATAGCGAGTTGACCGCGCAGCAGATCGGCGCCGAGCTCGACGTTGCCTACATCCTGGAGGGCACGGTGCAGCGCGAGCGGCCGGGTGATCCGGCGAGCCGCGTGCGCGTGATCCCCCAACTCATCCGGGTGGCCGACGACGCACACGTCTGGGCCGACACCTACGACGACGAGATGAGCGAGATCTTCCGTGTCCAGTCCGAGATCGCCGAACAGGTAGCTCAGGCACTGGACATCACGCTGCTCGAGCCCGAGCGCCGCTCACTACGCCGGAGACCGACCCAGAACCTTGAGGCCTATGAGTACTACCTGCGCGGGAACGAGAGTTGGCGGCAGTCCTTCTGGCCTGTAGCGGCCCGCGCGGCCGCCGATGCCTATGCGAGGGCCGTTGAGCTGGATCCTGATTTCGCGGTGGCCTACGCGGCGCTCTCGCGGGCGCGTGTCTGGCTCCACTTCCGCGGGCTGAGCACTGATCTCTCGAGCGCACTGGCGGCGCTTGACGAGGCGACGCGGCTCGGGCCCGAGCTGGTCGAGACTCAGATGGCCCGCGGCTACTACCATTACTACGGTGACCAGGACTATGGGAGGGCGCTTGAGGTTTTCCGCGCCGCGCTGCGCCGCCAGCCGAACAACGCGGAAGCGCTTGGCATCGTCGGCGCCATCCATAGGCGCCAGGGGGTGTGGGACGAGGCGATCGCGAGCGTCGAGAGAGCGGTGGAGCTTGATCCGCGGAGCCAGCTACTCGTTGCCATGCTCGCCAGAACCTACGAGTGGATGCGCCGCTACCGGGAAGCTGAGCGCCATTGGGATCGCTTGATCGCCATCGAACCGCGCAACCCGTCCTTCTATGCAGCGAAGGCCAACAACATACTCCTGGACGACGGGGACATTAAGAGGGCGCGTGGCGTCGTACGAGACGCTTCCTCCCAGGTGGATCCCGCCTCGGTCCTGGTCTTCGTGAGAGTGCTGCTCAGACTCTTCGGGGACGAGTATGCTGCGGGACTGGACCGGCTGAGTTTGGGCCACGGCTTGGACACGGCAAGATACTTCCTCACGAAGGCTCAGTTTAACGCGCAAAGGAATCAGATCGGGTCGGCGCGGGCCTACTACGATTCGGCCCGTGCCGCTCTCGAGGGGATCGTCGGCCAGGGGCCGGCCGCGTACGGCCGGAGCGCCGGCGACCTTGCCGTGGCTTACGCTGGGCTCGGACGCGCAGAAGAGGCCGCCCAGGCCGCCAGAAGGGCTGTGGAACGGTATCCAGTGTCCGTGGATGCCTTGCGCGGCGTCGATCTCATCGCCGACCTGGCAGAGGTGTACGCAATGATCGGCGACTACGATGCGGCGATCGAGCAGCTCGAGTACCTGCTCACTGTTCCGTCACCGATCTCGGTGTCGCTGCTGCGGGTCGATCCGCTCTGGGATCCTCTGCGTGACCACCCGCGCTTCGATGCGCTCTTGGAGGAACACGAGTAGGCGTTGGGCCGCAGCGCCAGCGGCTCTGCCACTGAGAAATCGGTTGAGTGATCGGAGAATGCCGAGCGTCATGCCGGGAGAACACGGAGGCCGGCCGCTATGAGCGATTCCAATGGTCACGCGTACGCTTCGGGGCTCGCCCGACGCGGCATCTGCTTCCTCGTACTGCTCGCTGCTGCCGGCTGCACTGCCGAGACCGGGGTGGAGCCGGCTGATCTGCTTCTGGTGAATGGCCGGGTCTACACGTTCGCCTGGGACGATCCCGCGCTGGACGGTACGCCAGCGGCAAATGCGCCGTTCGACGCCGATGGGTGGCATCCCGACGCGGAGGCGGTGGCGGTCCGCAATCATGAGATCGTGTTCGTCGGTAGTGACCGCGAGGCGCAAGCGTACCGTGGGGGTGAGACCGAGGTCATCGACCTGGCCGGATCGACGGTCCTGCCGGGCTTCGTGGACTCACACACGCACATCGCGAATCTCGGGGCCAACCTCGAGCGGGTCGACCTCGTGGACGTCGCCTCCGAAGCGGAGATGGTGCGGCGTGTGGCGGCGCGGGCGGCCGAAGTCGAGCCAGGCGAGTGGATCGTCGGCTGGGGTTGGGACGAGGGTGCCTGGGCGGATCGCTACCCGGATAACCGACTGCTCAGCGAGCGCGTGCCCGACAACCCTGTCATCCTGAGGGGCCTGCACGGGTTCGCCGTATTGGGGAATCGCAAGGCATTCGAGTTGGCCGGCATCACGGCGGACACCGAGGCTCCCGTCGGTGGGGAGATCCGCTTTGACCCGCACGGCGAGCCCACGGGCATACTCGTCAACAACGCCACCGACCTGTTGGACGACGCCTTGCCAGAGGTCACGCAAGCGCGACTGGAAGCGCGCGTCCTGGCCGCACTGGAGGCGATGGCAGCCTCGGGTTATGTGGCCGTGCACGAGGCCGGCGCCGACGCCGCACTCATGCTAGCGTTCGAGAACCTGGAGCGGGAAGGCCGCTTGCCGATAAAAGTCTACGCGATGCTCTCGCATAGCGATGAGGGGCTTCTGCGCGAGTGGCTCGACCGCGGCCCCGATACCGACCCGGAAGGCATGCTGACGACTCGCTGCGTGAAAGCCTTCTACGACGGAGCCCTCGGTTCACGCGGCGCCAAGCTGCTCGAGGAGTACTCCGATATGCCCGGGCACACGGGCGTGGGCGGGGAGGAATACGGTTTCGACGCGAGGGGCATGGCCGAGATGATGGCTGCCGGGTTCCAGCTCGCTACGCATGCCATCGGTGACGCGGCCAACCGGGGAACGCTGGATTTCATCGAGTCGGTGTACAGAGAGCATCCCGACGCTCGGAATAACCGGCACCGGATCGAACATGCCCAGGTCGTCCACCCGGACGATTTCGAGCGCTTCGCCGAGCTCGACATCATCGCGTCGATGCAGCCACCGCACGCGGTCGAGGACAAGACGTGGGCGGAGGACCGACTCGGCCCGGAGCGCGTGAAGGGTGCCTACGCGTGGCGAACACTGCGCAGGGAAGGGGTTCACCTGATATTCAATTCCGACCTGCCGGGCTCCGATCACGACATCTTCTACGGACTGCACGCGGCCATCACCCGGCGCGACAAGGACATTCAACCGCCGGGCGGCTGGTACCCGGAGCAGCGAATGACGGCGGAGGAGGCCGTGCGTGGCTACAGCGTGTGGGCGGCGTACTCCGCCTTTGTTGAAGATCGCACGGGCGTGCTGGAGCCGGGGCGTTGGGCCGACATCACGGTGATCGATATCGATCCATTGGTTGTGGGAAGTACGAATCCAGAAGAACTTTTCGACGGATCCGTGGAGCTCACCATCGTCGGCGGTGAAGTCGTGTACCGTCGGGAAAGTCGATAGCAAGGGCGAGCTTAGAGGGGAAACAAGCTCCGGCCAGGGGAGCGAAAGGTTGTATAACTAGAGTGAGCCTCGCCAGCCAAACCTGGTGGGCCGGGTGCGGGCGGCACGTGACCGCCTTCAGCGGCCAAGCGGTACCCGGGCCGCGGTACGGAGAATCCAGCTGGGTGGGCTCCTGAGGGTGACTGCGATGAGACGCGTTCTTCCGGTCGTATTGCTGCTGACTTTGGGCTGCTCCGGCGGCCCGCTGGACGTGAAGTCGGGATACGTCGATGTGGAGGGCGCCCAGCTCTACTACGAGGAGGCGGGCCAGGGGACGCCGCTGGTAATGATCCACGGCGGCTTCTTGGACCGGCGCATGTGGGACGATCAGTTCCAGGCCTTTGCACGCTGGTACCGGGCGATCCGCTATGACGTGCGCGCCCACGGTCTGTCCCAGAGCGATTCGGTGGCGTTCGCGGATCACGAAGACCTCCTCCGCCTCATGGACGCGCTGCACGTGCCCAGCGCGGCGATCATCGGGCTCTCCATGGGCGGGGGAATCGCGACCGACTTCACGCTGGCCTACCCCGAGAGGGTCTCGGCCCTGGTGCTCGTCGGGCCCGGGCTGTCGGGCTACAGTTTCGGGAGCGAGGAGCTTGCTTCGTACATGGAGCAGCTGACGGCGGCCTTCGAGACGGGCGATTTCTCAGCGGTCACCGAGGTCTTCGCCCGCTGGTGGTGCGATGGTCCCCATCGCGCGCCCTCGCAGGTGGATCCGGCAATCCGGCAAAAAGTCCTCGACATGCTCGCCGGCAGCGGCCAGCGTTGGCGGTACTATGACCTGGCTCGGCCGCTGGAGCCGCCGGCCTTCGAGCGGCTGAGTGATATCAACGTGCCCACCCTGGCCGTGGTGGGGAGCATCGACGTGTCGGACATCCTCGAGATCGTCGACATCATCGCCGAGCGGGTCCCCGGCGCGCGGAAGGTCGTGGTCCCCGATGTAGCCCACATGGTGAACCTGGAGAAGCCGGAGGAATTCAACCGCATCGTGCTGGAGTTCCTGTCCCGGCTGTGAGGCGGTCGGCCACCCCCGCCATTTCCTCGGAGCACTGGCGCGGAATGGCGGGCGCTTGCGGTTAGCCGTGGCGCGCCACTAGTTGGGCCGACATCACGGTGATCGACATCGACCCATTGGTAGTGGGAAGCACACATCCCGAACAGCTTCTCGATGGATCCGTGGAGCTCACCATCGTCGGCGGTGAAATCGTGTACCGTCTGGAAAGTAGATAGGAAGGGCTGCGCATGGCTGCCTTTGTTCCCTCGGGTCACGTAGCCTGCGGAACTCAGAGGTCGTAGCAAGGAGGAGAACCAATGCCACGCTCAATACGCGGCACAGAGCCGTACCGGAACAAGCTGCTGAAGCTGATTCCCAGTGAAATCGTCGCGACCTATATGACGATACAGGGACTCTTAGCCAGCGGTATTGTCATAGGGCAGAGAGACATAACGCGGCCTGTCGCCTGGATCGTCTTCGGCATTCTCTTCGTGCTGACGCCGGTGTACCTGCGGAAGATCCACGGAGTGGTGCCGAACGCTCAGCTCGCTTTCACAGCCTTGAGCTTTGCCGTGTGGGTGTATTGGCTTGGAGGACCGTTTGCCATCGAAGGCTGGCACCATGCTCAGCTGGCCTCGATCGTGTTGGCGCTGTGGACCTTGCTGATCCCTATGGCTGTGCCCAGCGAGCAGCCCGCGTAGGCTCTTTGGGTCGTCCGCGGGAGAAGACGTGCTGACCAACACGGTTTGCGGCTGAAACGATAATTCGATAGTTGGTCGCTTTCGGGCTATATTGAGCGGGCGATTCTGCAGCGATCGTACCGTCAGCACGAGGACGATTTCAGGCTGGAACTGGCGAAGAAAGTTGCGCGGACCGGGGAGGCGATCCAGATAGAATCCACTTGAGATAGCTGAAGCCGGGGTGGCGGAATGGCAGACGCAAGGGACTTCATATACTCCAGTCTAGCCTCCCATTGCGCTCACACCTGAGCAATTTCTCGCACTTTCGCCTTTCATTCGACACGCCGTTGTAGCCTCTTAGACGGTCGTGTTGTTACAATTTCTGCTACAATGCATGAGCCGAGCTAGCCGGCTTCACAGTTAACTCGTGTTCACTGGCGTGTAACTCGTCCAGGAGGTCTATCGCGGCATCGTGCTCGCCGAAATGCGCGTACACCCGCGAGATCTGCGCACGCATGCCACGAAACCTCACCTGCTCGTGCCAGACCGGTCCCACGTCGTCAGGTCATGACCACCGGTACACTCCCCCCTCAATCCAGCCCGTATCGCAGTTCCAGGAACCGACGCATTGGAAGCTGCGCATCCCCCTGGTTCAGCATCATGACAACAAAGAGGTCCTTCTCCAGATAGTACACGCTCGCCGATAGGTGACCGATGGATCTCCCAACATTTCCTTCGTGATCGCCTTGCGGGCCCTTCATAATGAGGTACCCGAGTCCATTAGCCAGGCCTGGTTCGACGCGGCGCATGCTTTCCCAGGAGGCATCGCCGAGTAGCTCTCCGCCCCTCAACGCCTGGTGATAGCGCAAGAGATCCGCCGCACTCGCCACGATGCTCCCGTCCGCTGAGTTCGGCAGAGCTTCATCCCCAAAGGAGCAATCAGCCAGTTGTCCGGGCTCCGAAACCCAGCCGGGCATTCCACAATATCCCTTAGCCCGAGGTCGATCGATTGTCTCTGCTCCGTACAGGTAAGTATTCTCCAGGCCAAGCTGAGAGACGATACGCTCCTCGAAAACTTCGCCTAGCGACTTCCCTGTCACTGTTTCGATGACCTCTCCCACAAGTAGGCCGTTCGTGTTGCTATAACTCTGGAGGGAACCCGGATCGAAGGTCGGGTCATGACTGGGCATCATCTCAATTATTTCGGACGGGGGGCGAGGACGGGAAAAGAACTCTGGCACGTCCTCCTGGGAGCTGAGGAGGGAGAGGGTAGCGAAGTAATCCGGAATGCCGGAAGTGTGGTTCATCAACATCCGGATCGTGATCTCATCCCCACGTGGCCACTCCACGTACGTAGACAGCGGATCGTCCAATCCGAGGAGACCTTCTTCCACGAGCTGGAGTGCTATCGTGGCGAATAGGTTCTTTGAGATGCTGCCAATGAAGAACGGTGTGTCGGGCTGGAGTGGAGTCTTCCGTTTGATATCAGCGTACCCCGTGGCCGCCACCAGCGGTGCACCACCTCCCTCCGCCAAGGCTACGACGATACCTGGGACATCTGCATCCTCCCGCAACCGTTCGATCTGTGACTGTAGGACCTCGGCTTCCGTAAGCCGGTCATCCCGGGATCCCGAATCGCCGGCATCCGTACGTTGCGAGGTGCGGCAGGCCAGAGTCGAACACAGAAGCACACTGGTGACCAAGACACTGCATCGTCCGGGAACCATCCGAATCCAAGTCACTTTCGCGGTCCCATCCAGATGGCCATGCCGCCACAACGAGCGGCGGTGGATCTCGTGAATGAGCCGCTTGAGACGGGACATGGCTGCCACCTGCGGCCTCAGGTATGTGGGATTACGGGGAAACGGTTCTTGCTTCCAAGATGCGCTGCCGCGGAGCGAGGGGCAACTAGGGCGGGCAGACTATCGGGCGAACGAAGGGGCCCTTGATCGGGGGCCTCGGCTGGTTGTCGTTTGTCGGTCTGCCTGGAACCGCGTTGCTCCGCCTCACGCGCCGCCAGGCTGCGGACGGGCTGCGCTTCCATTCCTGCAGATTGCCAGGGTCGAATCTCACTGGAAGTTGGCGATGTGCTCGCATGGGTCCTTGATAGCGCCCTGTCCGCGAGTCAGGGAGTAGCGCTCTAGTTTGGGATCTTCTTAGCGGCGTTATAGCTGGAGTGTAGCGTGTTCGCCGGAACGCGGTCCAGATGGCCTGGCGCCGCCGGGTTCCGAAGCGGATAATGTAGCCCGAATCCGTCCAC
>CANPVY010000170.1 GCA_947581845.1 uncultured bacterium
ATATGGCGAGCGGGACGTGGTCCTTCCTCGAACGAGGTCCGGATGTGTGGCAGATGCTCTTTGCCGAGCCTCTGACGGCGGATCAGATGGAGGCTCTGAGAACGCCCATAGGGGGTTAGTGGATAGAAGCAAGCGTGAGACAGTCCGGGCACAGTTGGCCGCCAGGATCCTCTTGCCTGGACTGCTTTGCTCACCTAAGGTGCCGGTACAGGGCAGTTGTCAGAGCGGAATCCGTCACGCCAGAGAGGGCGGGCTCCGCGGCTTGGCCCCAACCTGAAGGGGGATGTGAGATGAGCCAACGACGTTCCATCGTAACCTCGGGGTCGCTGTTGGTCGGGCTCGGGGTGCTTGTCGCGTTCGCCTGGCAGCAGGAGGCTTGGAAGACCCCACCGGCGGTCGAGCACGCGCTCGAGGGGCGTGACAACTGCTTGATGTGTCACAAGGCAGGGGTCATGGAAGCTGTGCCCGATGCGCCGGCCAATCACGCGGATTGGCCCAGCGGCATCTGCCTGATGTGCCACGCCAAGGATGCGGCTGTGCAAACCAACGCGCCGTCGGCCACCACGCATCCCATCGAAGGCCGTGACAACTGCTGGATGTGCCATAGACCTGGTGCCATGGAGCCGGTTCCCGACGCGCCGGCGGACCATGAGGGCAGGGATAGCAAGTACTGCACGCTTTGTCACGCACCGGCGTCGTAGCCACCGTAGCTGGTGGGCGCGACTACCGTGCCTCGGTTGGCGCGCCCAATTCCCCCTTTACCTGGTTAACACGACTCTGACCCCCGTGGTGCGAAGCAACGGGTGCTTCAGTGCCTACCAGGGCCACGGCGAGGACTGTTCGCCGGTAGGGACCGGATAGGTTCAGGGCATGACGATCACCCCAACCACCGTCTTCGTGATCGCTTTGCTGACAGCGGCGGCCACCGGACTGGGGGCGCTCCCCTTCCTGTTCTTCCGGCGCATGACGCGGACCTGGTTGGCCCTATCGAACTCCATCGCGGCCGGACTCATGATCGCCGCCAGCTTCGGCGTCATCTACGAGGGCCTGAGCGCCGGCCTCCTGCAAGTCGTCAGCGGGGCGCTACTCGGTGTGCTGTTCATCGCACTCAGCACCCGGCGTCTGAAGGGCAGCGGCGCGTTGACGTTCGGCACGCTGCGCGGCGTGGACGCTCTCAAAGGCCTGATGATCATCGGTGTCATGACGGTCCATTCGATCACTGAGGGCGTGGGCGTGGGTGTGTCCTTCGGCGGCGGCCAGGCGCTGGGTGTCTTCATCACCACCGCCATCGCGGTCCACAACATACCGGAGGGGCTGGCCATCAGCCTGGTCTTGGTGCCGCGCGGGGAACCCGTGTGGCGCGCGGCGGCCTGGAGCGTCTTCTCCAGCCTGCCGCAGCCGCTGCTCGCCGTGCCTGCCTTTCTCTTCGTCGAGGCCTCCCAGCCTTTCCTGCCGGTGGGGCTCGGGTTTGCCGGCGGCGCCATGATCTGGATGGTGTTCGCCGAGCTGATACCGGAGGCGCTGGAGGACACCTCGAGCGCGGCGGTGGCCACGGCCGTGACGGCCTCCCTGATGGCTATGGTCGGCTTCCAGTGGTTCTTGCGGGGTTAGCCGCGCTGTGGCAAGATGCCCCGCTGGGGGCGGCGGTCGGGTTGGGCTTGTCTCCTTCTTTCCTGCCGTTGCCGTGCGCTGCTCTCTCCAGGTCAATAGTATAAGGGGTATAAGCGCGGCATCCGGCCTAGCGCTCTCGGCCCACGGCTTGCCAGGGCTGGGAGCGTAGGGGGTGAGGCTATGCATGAGTTGTCCCTCGCTCTCCAGATCAGAGAGATCTGCGAGCGTGAGTTGGAGAAGCAGCCGGAGAGCCGGCTCACGGCGCTGGGCGTTGAGGTCGGTGCCTTCTCAGCGGTCGAGGTCGAGACTCTGCAGTTCTGTCTGCAGATCGTGATGTCCGAGCGCTTCGACGGGGTTCGCTGCGAAGTGATTCGCCAGCCAGGCACGGCGGCCTGCTCGAGCTGTGGTCTCGAATTTGAGGTCACGCAGGCGCCGTTCGAGTGTCCGAGCTGTGGAGCGCTGGCGCGCGGCGTCAGCGGGGGTGACAGTCTGCAGGTGAGCTATATCGAGGTGGAGTCAGAGCGATGAGTGCAGAGCGCGTAACCGTCAAGGAAAAAGTCCTGAGCGCGAACGATCAGCTGGCCGCAGAGACTCGTGCGCGACTCCAAGCCGAGGGCGTGTTTGCAGTCAACCTCATCTCGTCACCGGGATCCGGCAAGACGACTCTGCTGGAGTGCACGGTGGACCTGATGAAGCCATCGCTGCGGCTAGGTGTCATGGCCGGTGATGTGCAAACGCGAAATGATGCGGACCGTCTGATTCGACATGGGATCCCTGTCGAGGCGATCGAGACGGGCGGCGGGTGTCATTTGGATGCGCGCCAGGTCTCGAGAGCCCTGACGACGTTCGATCTGTCGAACACGGATCTTCTCTTCATCGAGAACGTCGGGAATCTGGTCTGTCCCGCGGGATTCGATCTGGGTGAGTCAGTGAAGGTCGTGTTGATGAGCGTGACCGAGGGCGACGACAAACCGGTCAAGTATCCGGCGGCCTTCAAGCGGGCGGCTGCGCTCGTGTTGACGAAGACCGATCTGGTCCCGCACTTGCAGTTCTCACTGGAACGTGTGCTTGAGTACGCCCGCTCGGTGAATCCTGATTTGGCGTTCTTCTCCACGTCATCCTACACAGGCGATGGACTGGCGGAGTGGACGGGCTGGCTTGCCGGTCAGGTGGCGGCGCTGAAGAGGAGCTAGGAGAGCGGATAGGGTGCAGGGCCTCAGTGTCAGGGTCCGCGGTATCGTACAGGGCGTCGGCTTTCGCCCCTTCGTCTACCAGCTGGCGGAACGCTACCAGCTGAACGGTTGGGTGCGGAACACCAATACGCAGGTCGAGATCGAGGTCGAGGGCGGCGACCAGGCGCTGACGGACTTCCTGCAGAGTTTGCGTGACCGCGCGCCTCCGCTGGCGCGGATCGACGAGATCGTATCGGAGCGGCGCCCGGCTTCCGGCTTCACGTCGTTCGAGATCATCGAGAGCCAGCTCGACGCTGGTTGGCAATCCATACCGCCGGACACGGCGACCTGCGATGCCTGCCTGGACGAGCTGCTCGACCCCGACGAACGCCGCTACCGCTACGCATTCACGAACTGCACACATTGTGGTCCCCGCTTCACGATCATCGACTCGCTGCCTTACGATCGGGATCGCACGACGATGCGCTGCTTCCCGATGTGTGAGGACTGTCGCCGCGAATACGAGAATCCCCGGGACCGTCGCTTCCACGCGCAGCCGATCGCCTGTCCGGCCTGCGGCCCGAAGCTGTGGCTCCAGATGCCGGACGCTGAGCTGGCTCGGGGCGATCCCATCGAGGCGTGTGCGTCACTGCTAGAGGATGGGAGCATCGTTGCCGTCAAAGGGCTGGGTGGCTATCAGCTTGCCTGCGATGCGACGAACCAGGAGGCCGTGGCAAGGCTCAGAGCTCGCAAGCGACGCTGGGGGAAACCGTTCGCACTCATGGTACCCGATCTCGAGTGGGTCGAACGCCTGTGCGAGGTCACGGCGGTCGAGAGCGAGGCACTGAGGAGCCGTGAGAGGCCCATCGTGTTGCTCAAGCAGCGGGCCGGCAGCTCGCTTGCCGCAGATGTCGCTCCTGGTCTGGACACACTCGGCCTCATGTTGCCGTATACGCCGCTGCACCACCTGCTGTTGGATCGCTTCGCGGGCCCGCTCGTGATGACCAGCGGTAATTTGAGCGAGGAGCCGATCGCCATCGGCAACCGGGAAGCGGTTGAGCGGTTGAGCGATATCGCTGATGCATTCCTTTTCCACGACCGCGACATCTATGCCCGTTACGACGATTCGGTGGTGCGGGTTCTCGGGGATACCGTCGTGCCGATCCGCCGGGCACGCAGTTACGCGCCAGCTCCGATCGATCTTCCCTTCACGGCCGTGCGTGACATCCTGGCCTGCGGCGCTCAGCAGAAGAACACCTTCTGCTTGGTGAAGGAGTCCAAAGCCGTCCTCAGCCAACATATCGGCGAACTGGAGAACCTGGAGACCCTACTGCACTTCGAGAGTTCCCTGGAGACCTTCAAGCGGCTCTTCAGGATCGAGCCGCGAATCATTGCCCACGACATGCATCCCGACTACTTATCCACGCGCTTCGCCCACGACTACCCGGATCCGTCGGCGATGCGTGTGGTGGTGCAGCATCATCACGCGCACGTGGTGAGCGCGATGGCGGAACATGGCATAGCCGAGCCCGTCATCGGAGTCGCGTATGACGGAACCGGCTACGGGACGGACGGGGCTGTGTGGGGCGGGGAGATACTGGTTGCCGACTGGAAGTCATTCAAGCGGATCGGCCACCTGCGCTACGCCCCGATGCTGGGTGGCGAGGCCGCAATCCGCAGACCCTACCGCATGGCTGCTGGCTACGTGTGGTCGTTGTGCGCTGCAAGCGAGGCCGAGTTCGAGCCCTTCATCGCTACGCTGCCAGTGGGGGAACGGATCATCCTGCGACGCCAGCTGGAGGCACGGCTCAACACGCCAGTGACGTCGTCTTGCGGCCGGCTCTTCGATGCTGCGGCCGCCCTGCTGGGCGTGTGTAGAGAGGCCTTGTACGAGGGCCAGGCGGCGGTGGAGCTTGAGGCGCTTGCCGACCCGCAGGTCGAGGACATGTATCCGTTCGACCTGCTTCGCGATGCAGACGGCTGGGTCGTCGATCCGGCAGCGACGCTGCGGGCTCTCTGGTGCGATTTTCGCGCCGGACGGCCTATCTCGACGGTCGCGGCAGCTTTCCACAACACGGTGGCGGCGTTCACGCTCGCCGTTTGCCGGGAGGCCCGGGATGAGCACGGCCTGAATCGTGTGGTCCTGAGCGGTGGTTGCTTCCAGAACGCACTGCTCATCCGGCGCCTGCTGGATGGGCTGCAGGCGGCCGGGTTTGAGGTGTTCACGCACCGGCTTGTTCCGCCCAACGACGGCGGCCTGTCGCTCGGTCAGGCGGTGGTGGCCTACGCACTGACGGCCGAGGGTTGACAGTCGCAGGTCAGTCCCGGCGGGCAGCCCGATCGAGGCTGGAAGCGGCTGCGGAGTTCAGCAGATCCGCGGCAGCGGCTCGCCTTCCGGCTCGCTGAGCAGCCGGCGACCGATGCCGGTATCCAGGATGAGGCGCCTGACGTGTTCGTCGGTGCAGGTTGCGATGATGGCGCAGCTCCGGCCCAAGGGGTGAGAGCTGACGGCGTCAAGCACGGCGTCCGCCGCCTGGGGCCGGACTCCGATGACGGCGACTCCCTCGTTGGCGATATGGAAGGGGTCGAGTCCGAGTATCTCGGCGGCCGACCGAACAACAGAAGTGATCGGGACCGCAGCCTCCTCAATCACGATCCCCACCCGGCTCTTCTCGGCCATCTCGGTGAGCGCGCTGGCCAGACCACCGCGCGTCGGGTCCTTCATGGCGGTGATCGCGCCGTCCGCGGCATCAAGCGCGCGACGGATCAGACCGTTGAGCGGAGCGACATCAGATCGCAGCTCGCCTTCCAACCCGAGGCCACGGCGCGCGGCCATGAGCGCGATTCCGTGATCGCCGATCGGGCCTGTGAGCAGGATGCGGTCGCCAGCGGATAGGCCTGCGTCAGACACGACAGCGTCGGCGATCGCGACACCGGTGGTGGTGATGATGATTCCGTCCAACTCCCCGCGCCCCATGACCTTCGTGTCACCCGTCACGATCTTCGCACCCGCCTCGCGGCAGGTCTCTTGCATCGAGCGCTGGATGCGCTCAAGGTCGGAGTGGAGAAACCCCTCCTCGATCACCACCGCCGAGGTCAGCCCTAGTACCTCCGTGGCGCCCATCACTGCTAGATCATTGACTGTCCCCGCGACCGCCAGCCGGCCGATATCGCCGCCCGGGTAGAACACGGGGTGGATAACGTGCGAGTCGGTCGTCACGACGAGCCAACGGTCCCCGATCCGTAACGCCGCGCCGTCGTCCAGGGCTGCCAGGCCGATTCCTTCAGTGCTTGCGTCCAGAAAGCCCGCCGCCAGCGTCTCCTCGATCAACATCCGCATCGCGCGCCCACCGGCGCCATGCTTCAGTGTGACGCGTTCGTCACGCGCTCGGGGCCCCATCCCAGGTGTGGCCATCATAGGTCCGGCCGCCCTCCGTACTGATACCAGATCTTGCAAGTACCCTCGCTGCTCACCATGCAGGCGCCCACGGGGTTCTCGGGATCGCATTCCTTGCCGAACAGCTCGCAGTCGTTCGGCGACGCGAGTCCTGACATGATGGCACCGCAGATGCATTTCTCGGCGAGAGCGGACGGCGCGAACTGCCACAGTCGCTGCACGTCGATTTCGAATTTCACGCGTGCATCCAGATGCGCGAATTCCGGCCGCAGTCGCAGATTCCCGTCCGGTATCTCCGCGATGCCGCGCCAACGGCCACCAGTGGTGCGGAAGACCTTCCACATCTGCTGCAGGGCCACGCGATTCCCCTCACGTGTCACGCAGCGTGGGTACATGTTGTCTACTGCGGGCGTGCCATCCCGGATCAGTTCGACCAGCCGCACGAGAGCGGCGAGGACGTCGAGCGGCTCGAAACCCGCCACCACCACGGGGATCTTGTACCGCTCCACGAACGGCTCGAAGATCCCCCAACCCGTGATCGTCGCGGCGTGGCCCGCTGCCAGGAAGCCCTCGACCTGGGTGGCGGGAATCTGAGCGACAATCTCCATCGCCGGCGGTACGTATTTGTGCGCCGACAAGATGCTGAAGTTCGGCGGCAGATCATCCTGCAGAGCGATTGCAGCTGTGGCCACCGCCGTGGTCTCGAACCCGCTGGCGAAGAGGACAACCTCCTGTTGCGTTGAACGCGCCAGATCTACGGCCTGTGCAGCGCTGTAGACGACCTCGACGCGAGCGCCCTCGGCCTGCGCATCCGCCAGTGACTTCGCCGTACCGGGGACTCTCAGCATATCGCCGTAGGTGGCGATCAGCGCTCCGTCCTCGGCCAGCACCACAGCTTCGTCCACCTCGGGCATATCGGTCACGCAGACTGGGCAGCCGGGGCCCATGATCAGATCCAACGACTTGGGCAGTATGGTCCGCAGACCGTACTTGGCGATCGCCTGCTCATGCGTTCCGCACACATGCATCAACGAGATGGGCTCACGGCCGATCTCCTCGCAGAGGCTGGCGAGTCTGCGTCCCAGCGCCCGTGCCTGTAATGGGTCACGGAACTTGAGTTCGTTTGCCGAGGATCTCACGCTTATGTCAGCCATCGGCCTCTCCGCGGGCAGCGGACTCGGAGCTGCCCTCGATCTCGTCGCGCATGTCTCCCGCCATCATGTCGCTTTCGCTCGCGCGCAGCAGCTCCTCGTAGAGGCTGAGGGTCTCCTCGATATCCTCAGCCGGGATCCTGCGGATCGCGAAGCCGACGTGGTTCAGGACATAGTCTCCCGGCTGCACAGGCTCATCCACGACATCGAGGCGCACTTGTCGTTTCAGACCCCAGCAGTCAACGGT
>CANPVY010000171.1 GCA_947581845.1 uncultured bacterium
GGGTAGCCAGAGCAACACGGCCACGGCAGCCAGGCCCAGCGCTGCGATCAGCAGCAGGGCCAATGCCAGGTTCAGCTCACGACGCAGCGAGGCAGACGCTTTCACCGTTATCAGCTGCCGCTACTTGTCTACTATCAGGGGAACCTGAAGCCGGAATCGTCCTCGAAGGCGGGGGTACCCCCAAAAGAATAGCGCGGAGGCTGCCCTCCGCGCTACCCTCTCAGCATAACGCCGCTTGGAACCGCAACGTTAGCCAGCGCAGGCAACCACACCTTCGGCCGTTGCCGTGCTCATGCCGGAGACCTCGCCGTAGTAAATCTCACAGTCGGTGTCCGTACCGGTATGAGTCGAGCTGGCCCTCCAGCCGGTCCCGCTGGCCGCGCCGATCGTCACCGTCACACCCTGGCTCTGGTTGTAGTCCAGGTTGGCGGTGGTGGTCGCGTACGTCAGCCAGTCCGCGAAGTACGCTTCCTCCGCAGCCGCGAGGTTGCGCAGGTCGGACTTCATGGCCGACACGTACGCCTTCTCCTTGGTGTTGGCGAACTTCGGAATCGCGATCGCGGCCAGAATGCCGATGATCACGACCACGATCAGAAGCTCGATCAACGTGAAGCCCTTCCGGTTCATGCTCTTACCTCCTTCTGTCGTATCACCGCGGTGAAAACCGCATAGATCCGGAGATTCATTCTCGCAAGCTTGGGGCCATCCCCGCCCCTCGCCGCCTAAGTTCACTAACATCAAACGATTACACCAATCAGCACCGAACGGCCCTACCACGAGCCCGACCCGCCGCCCCTGCATTCTGCAATGCCGCTGGCATCCCGCAACCTTCCTAACGCAGCTCCGCCGCGGCGGCTGAGTTCGCTAACCTATTGCTCTGCAACACGATACAGCCCCAGGCCCTGCGCCAGCGAATCCACCTCCAGCTCAGGCACGCCCCTCACTGCCGCCGAGTCCAGCGATCCCAGCGCTGCGCCCGTGTCGCCGGCCGCGGCCTGGAGTTCCGCCAACTCGAGCCAATCCTCCCCGGTCGCCGCCGCGCGCCTCAGGCAAATGAGCGAGGTCTGGGCGCGGGCCGCGCGCGCGTACTCACCCAGGTTGGCGTAAGCGTCTACTTCCAGCCGGTAGAACACGGCCTGTTCGCCCACCACTTCCCGGCCCTTCGCCAGCGCTCGCAGCGCGCCCTCGTTGTCCCCCAGCCGCAGTCGGATGACAGCCAGCAGGCTGTGGTGGTCGGTGTACGCGGGACCGAACTCGGCGGCGCGGGCGGCCATCACCTCCGCCTCTCGGAGCTCAGCGTGGTCCTTGAGCAGCACAGCGAACGCGGACAGGTGAGCCGGGCTATAGGGCCACACCTCCAGTGACCTGCGAAACCACTGCCGGGCGCCGGCCCAATCTCCGCGGCCCAGCTGCCGGTAGCCGAGCCACCAGAGCACTCGCGACGACTCGGGGTGCTGGCGCTGCAGCTCGCTGAAGACGGTCTCCGAATCCTTCCACACGGGGTTGCGCCGAACGGTCAGCAGCGAGAACCCGATGACCCAGAGGGCCAGGCCGAGCACGACCCAGCGACGCCGCGGCGGACGAACACGGGTCACGACAAGGGCGGCGAGGACCGAGATGGCCAGTGACGGGGTGTACAGTGTGCGCTCCGCCAGTACGATCTCCGTCACGATGATCAGATTCGACACCGGCAGGAGCGCCACGCCGGCCCAAGCGACAGCCATGCTGCACTCCGGCGTCCGCCGGTACAGAGCCACAGCGAGGACCAGCGTCGCCGAGACCAATGCGAACCCCACTACACCGAACGGCGTGAGCTGGCTCGCCGGCAGGATGACTGCCGGCGAGTAATCTGCCGAGAGCTCGGTAGGAAGGAGCAGCAAGCCGTAGTAGCGCGGCCAGACGCGCGCCATCGTGAACAGGCGGGTGGCGAAGCTCGCATCGGGCGCGAAGGTACCCTTGGCCAGGCTCGAGATGGGCTCACCCAGTACCGCCCAGCGCAGCGCGAGATAGGCGATCAGCACAACAGCCAGGCTGGCGAAGAGAGGCAGCCGCGCTCGCAGATACGCCTTGCCGTCACCGGCACGCCTACGCGCGACGGCCGGGAGATCCAACACGAGCAGCAAGGCCGGGAGAACGACGCCGACCTCCTTGGACAGCATTGCCAGCGCATAGCTGACGCTGATGGCGAGCAGCACCACCCACGAAAGCTGGCCGCGTCGGCTCGCCCCGACGTAGGCCACGCATGCCAACAGCACGAAGGCGGCTGCCAAGAGCTCGGCACGCCCTGCCACGTTGGCGACGGCTTCCGTATGGACGGGATGCACCGCGAATACTGCACCACCTGCGAGAGCGGCCCACCACGGAAAGAACTGCAGAAGCAGGAGAGCAAGCAGGGCCGTGATACCCGCATGCAGCGCGACGTTTGTGAGGTGAAAGCCGAACGGCTCGCCGCCCCAGACGCTCCAGTCCACAGCGAAGCTGACCATCGTGAGCGGCCGATAGAGACCGCTCCCAAACCGCGCTGGCCAGTACTCGGCCGTCAGTAGCTCAGGGATTCGACCGAGTCCGTGCACCAGATCGCGGCTCTCCACGATGGGCACGTCGTCGTAGGCGAAACCGTTGGCGAGCGAGTTCGCATAGATTAGCACCGCCAGAGTTGCCACGCTGCTGGCCACGATGATCCGCAGGCGTCTCGCATCCATCACAGCTCGCACCGCCTCACCGCCTAGTTCTCCGCACCTCGCAACGCCGCGCCCGCCGACGCTGACCCTGCCTCTCGCCTCTCGGGCTGGCGCTTGAGCGCGTCCAGATTGGTTCTGAAGATGAGAGCTTCTGCTGACGTGATGTAGATCAGCTGAAGGCTCTCCGGATAGCGCGCCATCAGCGCGTCGATGGGAGCCGCCGCCATCGGAACGTTCCGACGCACCGCGAGGTACTGTACGTCCATCTGCTGCAACAGCTCGGCAAGACGCTCGACCGCCGGCACGTTCCTGCGATACCAAACGTGTACCGGCTGACAGTTGTTGGGGACCGCGCGCCGACCGCTATGCAGGGCGATCAGGGGATCGAACTCAAAGGCGACGACTGCGCCTGGATCAGTGTTCTCACGAACCCAGGCGATCACCTCGGCGCCAACGGCTGACTTCTGTAGCTCCGCACCGTCCCACACACGTCGGCTCACCGCTCGCGTCTCACGATACGCCAGGTTCGCGAACACCAGCAGTGCCACCCCCAAAACCGCATACCGTACCAGCGAGGCCCGCCCTGGCGATCGGCGCTCGCGACCCAGGCCACTGGCGACGCGCTCAGCGAGCCCCAGGGCGCCCACCGCCGCCAGCGCCAGCAGCAGTGGGACCAGAATGAACACGAAGCGGAATGGCGGGAACGACCATACCGATATCAGGGCGAGATACGCCCACGCGTAGACCGCCGTCGCCGGCCCGACTCGGAAGACGCGGAAGGATCCCAATAGCGCCAGCGTGACGAACAACATCCCCAACAGCGAACTGGCCAACGGTCCGAGACCCGAGGTCAGCTTGACGCCCAGGGTCTGAAGAACCGCCCCGACGTTGGTGGCGAAGATATCGAGAGCGGCCCACGGCGAGTCCGTGATGTTGGCCAAGTAGAGTTGAACGTAGGAGCCGTAGCGCGGCACCAGCACGTCCGGGATGAGCGCGGCATTCGCCAGAGTGAAAACGAGCCATGGCACCACGAGAATGGCTGCTCCCAGCGCGGCGATCAGCGCCGGTCGGCGCCCGCAGCGCGACCACAGCCCGATCGTCACGGCCACGAACAGCGTGATCCCTACCGCGCGTGTGAGTACCACGAGGCCAACGAGCAGGCCGACGATCAGCAGCCTGCGCACGGAAGGACTCACCGGGACCGAATCCGCGCTCCACAGGGCAGCGAAGAGAAGGACGAGATAGAGCGGCTCCGAAAGTACGCTCGCCGTCACCAGCATCATCGAGCCGGACGCGAAACCCACAAGCGCCAACGCCGCCGCCAGGGCAACCGGGAGGATACGCAGATCTGTCAGCAAGAAAACGAAGAGCCCGGCTGCAAGCCCGATGTAGACGCCGTTCGCCACCTTCATGCCGAACAGAGCCGCCTCTGCTGAGCTCGCGAGAAGCCAGAAGGGCACGAGGCTCAGGGGGTAGACCGGGGGGTACTTGATGGCGGGCAAACTGACCGGCAAGAAGGTCAGCCGATAGCCGTCGCCGTCGGCCAAGGCCCGTGCCAGAAGCGCGTAGATGCCGTCGTCGTAGTTCACCCCCACCAGAGCCGCGTTCTGCGCCCACACACCGAGGACCCCGATGACGACCCCCACAACTGCCGCCACAGCCAAAACAACTGTCCGTTCCGACATCCGCGCTCTGCTCATCCCCCTCCGTCCTCAGCCTCGCGCGAACCTGATCCTCGCGGTACGCGAGACGGCGTCGCTCTGTAACCCAGGCGCCGCAGCACAGGGCGCGCTCCTGCAGCGGCCGAAAGCGGAGCGTAGACGTAGTAGTCGCGATCCGGATAGCGCATCATCAATCGGCCGTTTCGCCTGGGTCCCAAGTCTCGTGCGTAGATGATCCCGTCCCTCAGCCACGGATCGTTTCGCCAGACCAGCGTTCCGTACAGTGTGAAGCCGGTCCTGTCCCACTGGACCTGCTGGTAGCAACGCTGGGGGAACGCGGCGGTCGTATCCACGCGCACGGTCGGGTCGGGCAGCACATCCTGGATCACCGGCAACTGCATGTCACGCCACTCTCGCAGCCGCGTAGTCAGGGCATGCCGCACTTCCGCCGAATCGCGCCCCGCCGCGGCCAGCGAGTCGGCCTCGTCCAGCGCACCCTGTAGACGGCATCCGTCGACCACGCGGTAGGTCCGCTCAGCCTCCGAGGCCGATACGCCCCAGCCCCACAAGCGGGCCATCAATCGGTTGCCCCAACCCACCTTGACGAACACGACCGCCTCACTGACTCCCAAGCGCTTCGCCTCGACCTCGGGG
>CANPVY010000172.1 GCA_947581845.1 uncultured bacterium
CTGCTCCGCCAGTGCCTGGCTGACAATGATGATCCGGCGCGCCAACTCATCCTGCTCCATGAAGCCGCGCCCTCGCAGCAGCGGTATCCCCATCGTGCGGAAGTAGTCGGGCGTCACGAGTCGCCAGTCGGCGAGGATCACTGCCGCGGGATCGCCGCGCCTGCCTTCAGGGACGATCCCCGTGTCGGTGGCTCCCGGGGCCAGCGGCATGACGTGGACCGCGGCTGCCGCCATCACCTGCGGAAGGTCGTCGAGTCGATCCAGGAACCGGGTGAGGAAGGCACGCATGGCGTCCCTCTGTCTGTAGCCATCCGGCAGGTTGACCCTGAACGCGAGGCGGCTCTCCGATTGGAATCCCAGCTCCACATCCTGGACCAGCTCGAAGCTCCGGACCATGAGGCCGGCTCCAACGAGCAGCATCAAGGACAGCGCCACCTCCGAACAGACGAGCAGGCTACGCACCCGGTTCTGGACGCGATTCGCGCCGACACTGCGCGCGCCCCCCCGCAGAGCCCCGACCACGTTGTCGAACGGAATCGTTGTAGCCGGGTAGAGGCCCGCCAGTACCCCGACAACCAGAGCGCAGAGCAGTGTGAACCCCAACACCCAACCGTTGATGGTGACATCTTGCACACGAGGAACGGCCGCGGCACCGTACAGTTTTAGCAGGGCCACACCCCAGACGGCGAACAGCAAGCCTGCAATCGCCCCGACCACACCCAGCAGCAACGACTCCGTGAGGACTCGTCGAGCGATGCACACACGGCTTGCGCCGAGCGCATGGCGCACCGCCATCTCCCGCTCCCGGCCGGTTGCTCGGGCCAGCAGGAGGTTCGCCAGGTTCACGCAGACGATAAGCAACAAGAAAACCACAGCGCCCATCAGGACGACTAGCGTGAGCCTCGTGTAAGCGGTTGCCCGCCATTCGGCAGCCGGGACGAATCGTATCCCCATCCCGTCGTTGACGTCCGGATAAAGCTGTTCGAGTCGGCGCGCCACCTCCTCCATATCCCTCAGTGCGGCTTCGCGTGTGACGCCGGACCTCAGGCGTCCAATCACCCGATGTACGTTGTTGGCCCGCGACTCGTCCGGGTTGCGTACCAGGGGAATGAAGATGTCCGCAACGTCCAACCAGTAGCGGTCCGCAGGCAGCACGCCTACCACCGTAACCGGCCGCCCGTCGAGCATGAGATCCTTCCCGACGATCTCCCGGTCCGACCCGAACCGCGTTCGCCAGGTGTGATGGGCCAGCAGCGCCGTCTTGATCTGCTGCCCCGGATCATCCTCTTCCGGGAGGAACCCGCGCCCGTCGATCGGCGCCACGCCCAGCACCCTGAAGAACTCCGCCGAGACTCGTGCGGTCCGCAGACGCTCCGGATAGCCCGCCCCCGTCAGGTTGGCGCTTCCCGTCCGAATCGCGGCGACATTCTCGAAGCCGCGATTCATCTCTTTGAGGTCCCAGAAGTTCGGTTCCGAGAGACTGGCCATGTCCCAGCCACGATCCAGCTTGGTGCCCCAGATCGAGAACAGTCTGTCGGCCTCAGGATACGGAATCGGCGCCAGCAGGACCGAATAGATGACGCTGAAGACCGTGGTGTTTGCACCGATTCCCAGTGAGAGCGTCAGGATGGCGATAAGGGTGATCACGGGAGTCCTAGCGAGACTCCGTAGCCCGTATCGGATATCCAACCACATACCGAACATGCAAAAAGGGCTCCTCTCCCTTCCGTGGGACACTCGCGGACCCGCAAAGGTTGGAATCTGACTGTGCCCGCCCTCGAAAAAGAAGAGCCCGTCGGCCCTGCACAAAAGGACACGGGCCCGCATAAGATGCGGGCCCGTGCAACACGCAGTGATCGTTTGGTGATCAATTGCCGAGCTTGAAGCCAATACCGACGAGCGCCATCCAGCTGTTCCACTTGGAGTCCTCGCCCTCGGCTATCGTTGGTCACGTGCTTCACCGGGCTGGTCAGCCGATCAAGTGCTACAAGCGCGCCTGGAACCGTGCCTCTAAAGAAGCGCTCCGGTGTGAGGACGTGGATCTGGACCGGCTACCGTATGGCTGGATTCGGTTCCGCGCCGAGCACGACAAGACCGGTAACGAGCAGTGGGTGCCGATCACGGATAGTGGGGTAAGAACTCGCCCCACTTATTACCCCACTGTCGAAATGGCACTAGTGATGCAAGGCCGTAACGGCGAGCAGCTTATAGACTTGGAGAATCGGGACGGCGGGATTCGCGTTGAAGGCGCCGTCAGGCGCCTTCATACCGAACACCGCGCGTCTTTCGCGCGGTGTGAGCCTCCACCCGCGACCTCTATGACATAGTCTGCCGTCGGAGGGTGCCGAGTCACGGACGGCCACCTACGACAAGCAGTCGGGACGGCGGGATTCGAACCCGCGACCTCCTGAACCCCATTCAGGCGCGCTACCGGACTGCGCCACGTCCCGAAAGAAAACGGGGGAGACGGAATCGGGGAGGCGGGATTTGAACCCGCGGCCTCTGCGACCCGAACGCAGCGCTCTTCCGGGCTGAGCTACTCCCCGCTTGCGATAGTCAGAGGCCCGGGGAGTTTACACCGCAGGCCGGCCACAGGCCCGCCCTTGGCTTCCTCCTCCCCGGGCATCCTTTGGATGAGCCGCAGAGCGGGCGACCGGGGTCGAACCGGCGACCTCAACCTTGGCAAGGTTGCGCTCTGCCAACTGAGCTACGCCCGCAAACTGAGGGGAGCCTAACCCCAAGAGCCACCGGTCGGACTCGAACCGACAACCCCGTCATTACGAATGACGTGCTCTACCATTGAGCTACGGTGGCGCCGGGACACGGCAATCTATGCGCCACCTTTGGGAGGGTCAACCCGGCGTTAGGTGTCCCGCTTGCCCGAATTGCCCGACCACTCCGCCACACGCTGCAGCGGGTACTGCTCGTGCGGCGACGGGCCGGGGAACCCATTAGCCCAGGCCTTGAGAAAAGCGCTCACCACCGCCGGATCGAACTGGCTACCGGCGCAGCGCTCGAGCTCCGAGACCGCGTAATCCTCGGTCTGCGCGGGCCGGTAGGGGCGGTCGGTGAGCATCGCGTCATAAGCGTCGGCCACGGCCAGGATACGGCCCTCGATGGAGATCTGCTCGCCGCTGAGGCCCGAGGGGTAGCCCCGGCCGTCCCAGCGCTCCTGGTGATGGAGGATGCCCAGTGCCGCTGGGATGAGGAACGAGGCCCGCTTGACGATCTGTGCCCCCAGCACCGGGTGCAGCTTCATCTCCGCGTACTCCTCCTGGGTGAGTGGGCCCGGCTTGTTGAGGATCGAGTCCGGGATCGCCAGCTTCCCCACGTCATGGAACATCGAGGCCAGCCACACGGCCCACATCTTATGATCCTCCAGGCCCATCTCGTCGGCCGTGGCCAGTGCGTAGCGGCTGACCCGCTCCACGTGGCCGCCGGTGTAACGGTCACGCGCCTCGATCGCCGCGGCGAGCGCGGAGAGCCCGTCGAGGAAGAGCCGCTCGATCTCCTGCGACTGCTCTTCCACGCGAATCTCCAGCCCCTCCCGGTAGCGCCGGTTCTCCTGTAGCAGCTCGCGGTGCTCCAGTGCCCGGGCCACCGCGTGACTGAGCTGGCCGAGCTCGAACGGCTTGACCAGATAGTCATCGGCCTGCAGGCGGATCGCCTCGACGGCGAAATCGACGTTCGGGTTGCCGGTGATCATGACGACCTGGACCTCGGGGTCCCGCTGCTTCACGATCTTGAGCAG
>CANPVY010000173.1 GCA_947581845.1 uncultured bacterium
GTGTAGCCGGTCACCCGTGGGGCGTGGTGTGGGCTCCTGACGGCAACCGGCTGCTGACGGACCTGGCGCCTACGCCGCTGACGGACGACCGGTACATGTTTCGGCGCCTGCACGTGATCGATGCGGCGTCCGGTGCCGTGTTATCCAACCTCGACAATCCAGGCAAACTCGGAAGTTTCCGCTGGTCGCCGGATGGCAGAACGATCGCTCTGGTCTCGGGCGTTGATATCCACGACCCCCGGGAGGGTCGACTGGTGGTGGTACGGCCGGAGGGCGGCGAGTATCGCGATCTGCTGCCAGAGCTGGAGGGGCACGTACAAGACTTCTGGTTCGCTGCCAACGGCAGGATCGTCTACCTGGCGAGCATCGGTGTCGGCAGCCGTGTGGGTCGTGTGCGAGCGGATGGTCGGGGTGCGGAGGTGCTGTACGAGGGCACGGACCCCGTGATCGACGCGCTGAGTCTCGATGAGCGGGGTCGTCGGCTAGCGCTCGTCGCCGAGTCGCCGACGACGCCACCCGAGGTGTTCGCGCTCCGGGTGGACCGGCGTGCCAGCCCGGTGCGCCTGAGCGACTCCAACCCGTGGCTCTCGGAGATCCGCTTCGGCGAGCAGGAGATCGTGCGCTGGAGTGCGAGCGACGGTCTCGAGATCGAGGGCCTGCTGATCCATCCGCTGGATGGGCGGGCGGGCGAGCGGGTCCCGACGATCGTGGTCGCGCATGGCGGACCCGAGTCGCACTACAAGAACGGCTGGCTGACGGCGTACTCGATGCCGGGTCAGGTGGCGGCGGCCCGAGGCTACGCCGTCTTCTACCCCAACTATCGCGGGAGCACGGGCCGCGGGGTGGCCTTCTCCAAGGGCGACCAGGGTGATGGCGTAGGCGCGGAATTCGATGACGTGTTGGCCGGAATCGACTTCCTGATCGAGCGCGGGTTGGCCGATCACGAGCGCGTCGGGATCACCGGCGGGTCGTACGGTGGCTACTTCACCGGCTGGGCCGCGACACGTCACAGCGAACGCTTCGCCGCTGGCGTCATGCGCTACGGCGTCTCGGATCAGCTGTCGAAGACGGGTACGAGCGACATCTATAAGGAGCTGGAACTCGTACACTGGCTGACCAACCCCTACGAGAACCTGGACCTCTTCTTGGAGCGGAGCCCGGTGCGCTACGTGGACAACGCCCGGACGCCACTCCTCATCGCTCACGGCAGCGAGGACGCCAGGGTGCACCCGGGCCAATCGCTGGAGATGTACAGGGCCCTCAAGGTCAGAGCAGAAGTGCCTGTGCGGCTGGTCCTCTACCCTGGCGAGCCGCACGGATTCAGACGGGCGGCATCACGCTACGACTTCAGCCTGCGGATGCTGCGCTGGTTCGACCATTTCCTGAAGGAGGGCCGCACCGATCTGCCGCCTTGGCGGATCGAGTACGAGCTGGGCGGGGACGCGAAGTAGCAGAGGGGGTGGGCGCCGGGGGACCGCTCGCTCCGGTCGACCCGGCAGCTGCGGTCGGTGTTTCCCGCGAGGACAGCGGGCAGCTCACCTGCAGACTGGGGCTAAGGATCGGAGCCGGGTTGCTAAAACCAACTTCGCTCGTCGGTCCCCCGGCGCCTCGCTAGAGGTTCTGCTTCAAGAATTCCGTCATCAAGGTGTAGAGATTGACGCGCTTCGTCTCGCCGCGTATGCCGTGCGGCTCGTTGGGATAGAGCCGAAGCTCGAACTGCTTGTCGGCCTCGATCAGCCGCTCGACGAGTTGGAGCGTGTTCTGCACGTGCACGTTGTCGTCGCCGGTGCCATGGACGAGCAGCAGGCGGCCCTGCAAGCGATCGGCATAGGCCAGCGGTGCGCTCTCGGCATAGCCGTCGAGGTTCTCCTGCGGTGTGCGCATGTAGCGCTCCGTATAAATCGTGTCGTAGAGCCGCCAGTCGGTCACAGGCGCGCCGGAGATCGCGGCTCGGAAGACGTCGGCACCTTTCAGCATGCAGAGCGCGGCCATGTAACCGCCGTAGCTCCAGCCCCAAATGCCGATGCGGCCGGCGTCGACATAGGGCAGCGCGGCGAAGTAGCGCGCGGCGGCGATCTGATCCTGCGACTCGTACCGACCGAGGTTCAGGTAGGTCATCTTCTTGAACCTCGCACCGCGCGCGCCCGTGCCCCGGTTGTCCACGCTGGCCACCAAGTAGCCCTCACGCGCCAGCACCTCGTGCCAGAGGTAGCGGTCGCCGCCCCAGGAATCGCTGACCGTCTGCGAGCCGGGGCCGCCGTACACGTACATGAGCAGCGGGTAGCGCCGGCCAGGATCGAAGTCCGGCGGCTTGATCAGCCAAGCGTTGAGCTCGAGGCCGCCCTCCAGCGGGATCTCGAGGAACTCGGGCGGTGCGAGCTCGAGGGCGTCGAGCTTCTGCTTGAGCGCTGCGTTGTCGGCGAGCGTTCGCACGACCTGGCCGTTCGCGCGCCTGAGGGTCTGCACCGGTGGCACGCCGGCCCGTGAATACGTGTCCACGTAGTAGCGATACGTGGGATCGAAGCTGACCTGGTGGCTCCCCGTCGGCCCGGAGATCCGTGTGAGGTCCCGGCCATCGAGTCCGACGCGGTAGAGCGGCCGGCTGAGTGGCCCGTCGGCGGCCGCGCTGAAGTAGACGAGCTTCATCCGCTCGTCCACCCCGTAGACGTTCCGCACGTCCCAGTCGCCCGTGGTGAGCTTGCTGACGATCGACCCGTCACGGGCGAACAGATACAGCTGGGCGTAGCCGTCACGCTCGCTGAGGTAGACGAACATCTTGCCGCCCTCGATCCAGATCGGCTCCTGCACGTCCAGCCAGGCCGCATCGCTGTCGGTCATGACGACCCGGGACTCACCTGTCCGCACGTCGGCCAGCAGGAGCTCCATGCGGTTCTGGTGGCGATTCAGCCGTTGGAACCAGATCTCGGACGATGAGTTCGCGAAGTCCATGCGGGCGATGTAGAAGTCGCCGTCGTCTTCGGGCTCGACATCGATCCAGGTGGTCTGCCCGGTGGCGAGCTCGACGACGCCGAGTCGGACCTCCGAGTTCTGCGTACCGGCCTTGGGGTAGCGGACCGGTGTGAGCTCGGGGTAGAGCGTCATCAAGTCGATCAGGTAGAAGGGCGGGATCGGGCTCTGATCGAAGCGCCAGAAGGCGATCCTCTTGCCGTCCGGACTCCAGCGGAAGCCATCGACCAGCGAGAGTTCCTCCTCGTATACCCAGTCTGTGGTACCGTTGATGATGTCCTCACTGCCGTCTTCGGTGAGCGCTCTTTCCTCGCCGCTGGCCAGCTCGCTGACGTAGATGTCGTGATCACGGACAAACGCCACGTAGCGGGCGTCGGGCGAGAACTTGGCGTAGGCCTGGTAGCCGGGCTGGGTACTCACCGGGGTGAGCGTCTTCGCGTTGAAGTCCCACACGTAGTAGGTGGCCCTCCTGCTGCGTCGCCAGATCCGTACCGTGTCTGCGGCGATGAGTAGCTTCGAGCCGTCGGCGGAGAACTGATAGGAGCTGATCTCGACGGGCTCATCTTCTCCAGGCGGCACAAGATAGTCGCCGCGTAGGAGCAGCTCGCGCTCACCGGAGCTCGCATCGACCTTGTAGAGATCGGTGCGGCCGTCCTCGCGCTCGAGGATCGTGTAGTGACGCCCGTCATCCATCCAGTTGACGCTGACGCGGTCAGGACTGAAATCGCGCGAGCCGTAGATACGCGCGACGCTCAGCTCGATCTCCTGAGCTGCGGCGGGCGCGGCGAGGGTGAGGGCCAGGGCAGCTGCCGCAAGACGTTTCGCGATCATGGCGATTCTCTGGGTTGAGTGAACGGGACGAGGCAAAATAGGGAACTGCGCGTGGCATTGCGATAGCCTGTAGGCAAGCGGGTTGCCTTTCGACGTGCGGGCCAGTCTCTTAGATGCTGTCCCCGTGCATAACCTCGGATGGAGGCGAGTACCATGGCGCGTAATGAGGTTAGCCTGAGCGTCATCAAGGCCGATGTCGGGGGTCTGGTGGGCCACGCCGGGATCCACCCTGATCTGGTGGCAACCGGTGAGGAGGAGTTGGAGTCGGCGAAAGCGGAAGGACGGGTTATCGATTTTCACGTTACCAACTGCGGTGACGACCTTCAGCTCATCGTGAGCCACGGGCACGGCGATAACAGTGCCGAGATTCACGGGCTGGCCTGGCATGTGTTTGAGGCGTGCACGGCGGTAGCCAAGAAGCTGAAGCTGTACGGTGCTGGGCAGGATCTGCTCGCCGATGCTTTCGCCGGTACAGTGCGCGGGCTGGGGCCGGGCGTGGCGGAGATGACGTTCGTGGAGCGAGCATCCGAACCCGTGGTCGTGTTCATGGCCGACAAGACCTCGGCCGGCGCTTGGAACCTGCCGCTCTACAAGATGTTCGCCGACCCGTTCAACACGGCGGGCCTCGTCATCTCTCTCGCTCTGCATGACGGGTTCAAGTTCGACGTGCTGGATGTGCGCAAGAATCGGAGGATGGTGCTCAGCTGTCCCGAGGAGATGTACGACCTGCTGGTCTTCATCGGTGCGCCTGGGCGCTACACCGTGCAGGCAGTGTACACGCAGGACGGTGAGATCGCGGCTGCGTCCTCGACGGAGCGGCTCAACCTGATCGCGGGCAAATATGTGGGGAAGGATGATCCGGTGTGCGTCGTCCGGGCCCAGTCACAGTTCCCGGCGGTGGGCGAGGTGCTGGAGCCGTTCAGCTTTCCGCAGATCGTGGAGGGCTGGATGCGCGGGTCACACCACGGGCCACTGATGCCGGTCGCGCGCAAGGACGCACAGTGCACGCGCTTCGACGGACCGCCACGGGTGTCTGCGCTGGGCTTCCAGGTCTCGGACGGTCATCTCATCGGGCCACGCGACCTGTTCGACGATCCGGCGTGGGACAAGACGCGGCAGGAGTGCCTGGTGCTGGCCGACCAGCTGCGGCGGCACGGGCCGTTCGAGCCCCATCGGCTGCCTATGGAGGAGATGGAGTACACGACGCTCCCCGAGGTCGCCAAGCGGCTCGAATCGCGTTGGGAGACGGCCGGCTGATGTGATGGGCGCAGGCTGGTATGGGCGGCGAGGGGGAAACCTTGGGATCACGGGGCAAGTCTGCCCTGTGTCGCCCTGATCCCGAGCTGTCTTGGAGAGATCGTTTGGCGTGGTTGGCTCTAGCCGATGAACAGGACGAGCTCGTCGTCGCTGGCGGCTTCGTCCAAATCCAGCATCGCCGATCGCTGTGAGTCGTGGCGTACCCAGCCCACGAAGCTCAACAGGGCCAGCGAGAAGATCGAGAATAGCACGGCGCACCGCATCCCAGGCCTCCCAAATGGATCGAGTGAGTCACGTGTATATGTACCGTGGCTCAAGCGCCCTAGTTCCTGCAGAAAGGTAAAGGCGCGGGCCTTTCGGCCCGCGCCTTTGGGGCGGCCACCGACCGCGACACCGCTGCCCAAGGTGAGGTTCATGATAGGTCCGGTGCACGTGCGGGGACCGACCAGTACGCCGCTGGCCGGCAGCTCGTGAGGCCGGTGAAGCCGGCCTCGGGGAACCGGAAATACGAGTAACGGTCGGTGGTGAGGTTAACTTGATCCCGCGCCAGCTCCCCGGTCACAACGCCGGCAGCGGTCATTGTGCCCGAACGGGTTCGGAACTTCTGACCGCTCCCTCGGATGGTCGCAGTGGCTGGCATCGGGCGTTGGCTCAGGTGATAACAGTTGTGGTTAAAGACGTTACGCGAATCTGCTGCCGATCTCTCTAGGCTGCAGGCGGTCGCTCGGACCGCCCTTTCGGTAAGTCATTAAGGCTAGGAGCGTGCCAGCGCGCGGGTGGTCCCGGGCGGAGGGTTCGGGCGCGCGAAAAACGTATGTTTAGCACGGCGACTCCGTACCCGCCGCACTGACGACCGCGTCCAGCAGCTGAGCGAGGCGGCCGGCTTGAGCGCGGCGCGTGTAGCGGCCGACGGCCTGCTCGTCCTGGTCCCCACGCACCTGGCCGGCGCGCGAGTACTCGGCCAGCCAGCTCGCCAGTCTGGCGGCGATCTGCGCGGGGTCGTTGGTGAGGTCGGGGATCCCGCACTCGCGCAGGATTCGCGATGCATCGCCGCCGGGCGGGCCGACGGCGAGGATCGGCCGGCGGGCGCCGAGGTACTCGAAGAGCTTGGCGCTGAGCCAACCGGCGGCGGGATCGTGCCAGCCTAAGAATAGGAGTGCCATGGAGCTGGCCTGGCGTGCCAAGCTCTCCGCGTGTGGCACGGGCGGAGTCTGGCGCACCCAGCGATCCACCCCATGTCGCTCCGCCAGGCCCGCGATCGCGCCGGGGGCGGTACCGAGGAACTCGACCCGCAGCCCGGCGCGATCCAGATCGAGGTCCGGTCGTGCTGCCAGTTGGGCTAGGGCGGCGAACAGCGGTTCGGGATTCTGCTGTGGCCGAATCAGCGTGCCGACGTAGGTGATCACGAAACCGGATCGCTGCGGCGGCGTCGCCGGGTAGTCGCTGGGGTCGAACCCGTTGTAGACCACGTCGACGGGAAGGCCGTGGAGGGCGCTCAGGCGCTCCGCCCAGCCGCGTGCAACGGTGGTGATGTAGCTGGCCCGTCGCAGCACCAGGCGCTCGAGGCGGCGTTCCAGCCAGCGGAAGGGCGGGATGCGGTGATCCCACGCGTTGTCGCTCCACAGGTCTCTGTAGTCGGCGACCCAAGGGAGACGAGCGTGGCGCTGCAGGCGCGCCGCCACGAGATGGGAGCTCGGCGGGCCCGAGGAGCTGAGGATCGCGTCGAACCTGTCGGAAGCCAGCAGGCGCCGGCCCTCGGCGAGCGCGAAGGGGACCCAGCCCAGCGTAGCGTCCGGCATACGCACGGAGCTCATGGGCAGCACGTGGCGCAGCGTGGTGTAGAGTCCACGCGCGAGGGGCCCGCGTCGCCCCAGGCGCTCGCGCAGCGCTATCGGTTCGTCCGACCGCCGCTCCGTGCGCCGGGCCAGCAAGAGCCTCCAGGGTGAGAGGAAGCGCGTCGCGTGGATGGGGGCTGCAGGCACCGCGGTGGTGGCGTCGGCCACGCCGGCGGCGGTGAGTACGGTGGGTGTCCAGCCGAACTCGGGCAGGTAACCCACGAACTTGGCGACCCGACGGCCGCCCACCGCCGGGTCGGGTGGGTAGAAGAACGATACGACCAGCACACGCCGGGCCTTGCTCATTCGTCGCGAGCGATCTCCTCGATCCAGGGCTTCATCTCGACGCCCGACCGTACCTGTTCTGCCTGCTCCTCGGCGCGCGCTTTCGCGGCCGACCAGAGAGCCGGACGAGTAGCCCAACGCAACAGCTCGAGGGCGAGCTCGCGGATCGGCAGGGCCTGTCCGACGCCGTCCTCGCGGATGTTCTCAGCCACGCAGCGCAGGTCGGTGCTCAGCACGGCCAGGCCGTTGGCCAGGTAGGCTGAGTACTTCATGGTCGGCGTCAGGTGGTTGTAAGGGTTGTCCGTGGGGTAGAGGATCAGCCCGACGTCGCAGCGCTGGGCCAGCCAGTCGTGCTCGGCGATCCCCAGCAAGCCGTAGTGACGCACGTTGGGCACGTCCAATTCCGCCAGCCATTCGCGCACCGCGTCGCGCCCGGGGCCGCAGACGTGCAGGCGCGTACCCGGTGCATTGCGGATCGCGCGCAGGATCTCGCGGAAGTTGGAGGCCACGTGTGGGTCGACCGACCCCGAGTAGAAGTAGTTCACGTCGCCGCCGTCGAAGTCGATCGGCGGCGCCTCGGCGGGTACGACGCCGGTGATGTAGACGTTGCGGCGGAAGGTGCGAAAGCGGGAGCGATCGATCTCGTAGCGCTCGGAGATGGGCGCGACGAAGCCGCTGGGCGCCACCAGTCGCTGCGCCGCTCGAAACAGCGTTCTCTCGATCGCCCGGGTCCGCGCGATGTCCAGTTGCACGGCTGTGCCACCTGCGGCCGCGCGGCCCTGCGCCAACTCCACGGGCAGGTCCTCGACGATGACGACGATGCGCTGACGCGAGAGCGCCGCCTTGGCGCGGAGGGCCTGATAGGCGCGTCGCGCCAGCGCGAGCATCGCCGGCTCTTCGACATGGGCCAGGACAGGGATCTTCGGGTAGATGAAGATCAGGTAGCGCGATCCGTCGCGCAGCATGCGGCCGAGCTCTCCGGTCAGCCAGCGGCCGGCGGCGCCCCATTCGCTCAAGCGGTCGGGCCCGTGCGGGCCGGCCGGTCGCAGCCATTGCACGCGCAGGTCGAGGCCGGGCTTCGCACCCAGGGTGTCCACGAGCCCCCTCACGAACACGCCCGTCGCGGATCCAGCGGGCACACCCGGCGTGCCGGGCTCGAAGGCATAGAGGCTGGCGGTGGTGCTCACGGCCCGGGCCCCTTATGTACGCCCGTGGCTGGACGACGCCGCGCGTAGCGAGCGAGCGACTCGCTGAGCCGGGTTCGGTCGGCGCGAGTCAGGAGCAGGAGCTCGCCCCAGCCGGCGCCCGACTCGCGGCGATAGCGGCGGCCGAGCAGGAGTACGGCGGCAGTGTAGGAGACGGAGGTCGCGGCCGCCGCGCCGGCCGCGCCCCAGATCGGTATCCACCACAGATTGAGCGCGATGTTCACGACTGCCATCGAACCGTTGGCGCGGGCAACGCTACCCGGCAGGCCGCGGCCGTTGAGGTCGGCACTCAGCACGCGTCCGACTGCCAGGCTGACCAGGCCGGGTAGCAGCAGCCAGAGGGGCGCCACGGAGGGCAGGAACTCGCTCCCGTAGAGTGCGAGCACCAGCGGCCAGGCGGCGATCGCGAGCAGGGCACTGAGGCAGAGGGTGAGCCAGAAGGTGGTTCGTGCGGCGGCGGGTGTGACGCGCCTCGCGTCCTCGGAGCTGGCTCCGGCGACCCGAGGGAACAGCACGGTCCCGATGGCGGAGGGCGGCATGTAGAGCTTCTCGCCGAGGCCTACCGCGGTGGCGTAGAAGCCCAGGGCGGCGGGTCCCGCCAGGTAGGCGACCAGGAACATGTCGGCGCGGTAGTGGAGGAACCAGGCGACGTTCGCGGCGTGTGCGCGCAGCCCGTAGCTCAGCCACTCGCGGATCACGGTCGGGAGGTAGCACGCGCGACCGCTCGATACGCGGAGCAAGAGAGTCGCGGCGCCGGCCAGGCCGAGGACGCCTGCGGCGGCGGCGGCGATCACGGCGCCGGCCACGCCGAGGCGCAGCACGACCACCAACGCCAGCAATAGAGCGAGGTTGGCCACCGGTGTGATGAGGGTGGCCAGGTTGTAGATCCGATACCTTTCGAGCCCTAGGATCGCCGCGACCACGCTCTGGGCCGCGAGTGTGAGAGGTAGAAGCGCGATCAGGACCCAGACGAGCGACGGGTCCACGGCGGCGGCCTGCAGGTACCGCAGGTAGGCCGGCACCGCCGCCACGAGCGCGTACACCCCGATGAGCAGGAGCCCGAGTCCGAGAGAGGCGAGGACCAGCGTCAAGGCGATCACCCGCGCCTCGTGCCTTCGCTTTGCCACCAGGTAGGTCACGGACGGTTCGAGGCCGAAGCCGCCGATGAACTGGAACAGCGCGGGGATGAGAACGATGAGCGCGTACTCGCCGCGGCCGGCCGGGCCGAGGGCACGGGCGAGGATCACCGAGCTGGCGATGCCGATCAGCAGGGCCAGCGCCCGGGTGACAAGCGTCAGCGAGGCGCCGCGTGCGAGCCCGGTCACTTGCTCACCGCCGCCAGCAACTCCAGCTCGCGCGCGACGGTGCGCGCGATGGAGCATCTTTCGTCGACATTCGCACGCGCCTGCCGTCCCATCTCTCTCGCGCGCTCCGGTTCGCTGACCAGCCGGATGATGGCGCGCCGCAGTTCCGCAGGCTTCCCGGGTCGAACCAGGAACCCATGCTGTCCATCACGCAGGAACTCGGGTATGCCGCCGACCCGCGTGGCCACGACCGGCAGCCCGCAGGCCATCGCCTCGCACATGGCCAGGCATTGAGTCGCGCTCCGCGCAGGAACCACGAAGTAGTCATAGGCAGAGATCAGGCCTGGCACCTCATCGTGTGGCAGCGCGCGCTCCTCGAGTCGTGCCGTCGCCTTGCGCCTCGCGATCCGTGATCTGAGTCGCCGCGCCTCCGGTCCGGTCCCGATGATGACGAGTTCGGTGTCGTGCAGTCCCGCATAGGCGTCCACGGCCACGTCGAGTCCTTGAACATCGCGCAGCGGTCGCAGCGCCAGGCCCTGTGGCCTACCGCTGCTGAAGGGTGCACGCCGGGGCGTGAACCGGTCCGTGTCCACGGGGTTCGGGATGACTGCGCTGTGCGGGTGGCGGAACCGGAGGCTAGCCTCCGCCGCCCGGCGCATCCAATCCGAGACGTAGACCACCGCTTCCGCGTCGGCCAGCCAGCGCCGCAGTCGCCACAGTTTGCGGACATCGTGAAGCAGGGAGAGGGCGCGGTTCAGCCCTCGGTGATACCCGCGTAACGCGGTCAGCATCGCCTCGAAACCGTGAATCCAGGCGACCCTCGGTGTGCTGAGGGCCGCGGCGAGCTGGGTGTGCGCAGCGCTGGGGTGGGGCGTGTGCATGGCCAGGACGTCGGGAGCGAATTGAACGTACTCGCTCCTCACCGGCTCTGCCTCGGCCGCCAACACGCTGACACCTGCGTGCTCAGCCCAGGTTGCCGGGCCGGGGCGCACCCGGTACACCCTTACCTCGTGGCCCGCCGCCCGGTAGGCGGCCGCGCGGGTGTGCACGTAGACGCCGCTTCCCGGGTTCTCGGAACTCGGGTAGTACTCGGTGAAGACCGCGATCTTCATCCCTGTCGTGGGAGATGCGGGCAGGCAGGGGACCTACCTAAGAGAACGCGCCGGCGACGATAGCGCAACATCCGCAGTGCCACGACGTTGACGGCGCTGGCGGCGTCGTCGATCTTAAGACAGCCCTCCGCTCCGGGAAGCTCCCGTCTCCCGCCTGATCACCCTGGTATTGGACAGGTGAGAAGACCAACGATCTTCGTCGCCATTGGCGCCGCCGCCTTGGCTCTGCTTGCCGGCCTGGCCGTCGGGCAGCTTGGCGTCCTCGCGGCTGTCGCCCTTGTGGGTCTGGGGATCGCGGCCGCCGCGCTTATCGACCTCCGCATCACCTTGCTGGCGGTCGTGCCGGCCATGGTCTTGCTGCCCGAGCTGCCGCTATCGATACCGCTGCGAACCGAGGATCTGTTGATGGCCCCGCTGGCGGCGGCCTGGCTGGCGCGCGTGGCGATGGGACGGGAGCGCTGGCCCTCCACGCCGCTCAACCGCCCCATCTTCGCGGTGATCATAGTCGAGTTCGCCGCTCTCCTCTGGGGTGCCTACCGGGGGACGGCCGGCCTCTCGCCCGAGCTCTATAGCGCGTCGTTCTTCGTGCTGAAGACGGTGGAGGTCGCGGTCCTCTATTTCATCGTCGTCTCCACGCTGCGACGTGAGCGAGACATACTCCTGTTCACCTACGTCTTCTGCGCGTCCGCCGCGGCCCTGGGGGTCTGGGGGGTGCTGGAACGGGGGAGCGCCGCAGCCGGCGAGGCGATCACCGGGCCGGCCGGTCATGGCGGCTACAGCTTGCTGGGCCTGACGTTCGTCGTGCTGCTAGCCGTGCTCGCCAGCCTCTTCCTCACCCAGCGCTCCCGCACGGTGCGAGTCCTGCTAGCGCTGGCGGCGCTGCCGGTGGCCTATTCGCTCCTCTTCACGCTGTCACGGCAGAGCTACGTCGGCGCGGTGGCAGCCCTCGCTGTCGTGGTCTGGGTGCGCAACCGTCGCTTGATCGTACCAGCCGTGCTGCTTGCGCTGGCGCTGCCCTTCGTGGTGCCGGAGGTCGTGCAGGAGCGTGCCGTGTCCGTGGTCACCGGCGCGCCCGATCCCTATACGGGGGCCGATCCCTACGCTACGCGTATGCACGCGTGGCAGCGCCGTCTGCCCGAGGTGATGGACGAGACGCCGGTGCTCGGGTTCGGGCCGGCGGCTTTGCCGCCCGGGTTTCTGGACAACCAGTACCTGCTGACGCTGTACTACACGGGCGTGATCGGGCTGCTGGCGTTCCTGTGGCTGCTCTGGCGCGCCCTGCGCACGGCAAATACCGCCTATCGCTCGCTGAGCGGTGAGCTGAGCGGTCTGGCGCTCGCCTGGCTGGCGGCGACCGTGGGGCTGGCGCTGGCGGGGTTGGCCGGTAGCCCGTTCGTGGCCGTGCGCGTGCGACAGGTCTACTGGTTCCTGGCAGCGCTGGCCGTGGCGGCCTGCAGGGTGTGGGAGTCGCGGGGTT
>CANPVY010000174.1 GCA_947581845.1 uncultured bacterium
CGTCCTGTTCCGTGACGCGGATGTCGCCATCGACCTGGGCGGGATCGCCAAGGGGTACGGCGTCGATCGCGCCGTCGAGGCGCTGCGTTCCTACGGGATCTACAACGGGCTGGTCAACTGCGGCGGAGACCTCTACGCGCTCGGTCATTCGGAGGATGGAGACCCATGGAGCGTGGGTATCCGCGATCCGGAGGATCCGGATCGCTTGATCGACACGATCGAGGCCAGCGACTGCGCCGTGGCGACCTCCGGCGACTACCTGCAGTACTTCAAGTACGCTGGCCGCCGCTACCATCACATGCTGGACCCGGTCACCGGTGAGCCGAAGCGCTCCCGCATGCGCAGCCTGACCGTGATGGCCGAGAGCTGTATAGCGGCGGACGCCGCAGGCACGGCGCTGTTCGGGACGCCGGCCAGCGAGGCGGCCCAGCTGCTCGGCGTCTGCGCGCCGGGGGCGCGGGTCGTGCACCGCGCCTGAGCTAACGGGCAATGCGGCCGTGTGTGGCGGACAGGCGAGCAGGCGGGCGGCTGATTCGCAAGTAAGACTGGCTATCGGTTGCGGCGCCGATTAGATTAGGGTGTAGCCTGGAGTCTCTGCCAGGAGATGAACATGTCCCCAGGAATCGGGTTTCTCGATCTTGCCGGTGGCGCGCTGGTCATCCTGGCTATCTTCGGCGCGTTCATGGTTTGGGCGATCTTTCCGCTTCTGCCCTTCCTGTTGGTGGGAGCGGTATACGCGACGGTCCGCTACGGCGTGCCGGCGCTTGGCCGGGCTGCGCTGGTGGCCGAGAAGGCGGTCATCCGAGGCATCCGCTGGGTGTTGTACCCGGTGGCGCTCTGGGCGCTGCGTGAGGCAACGGCAGCCTACGCGGAGCGCGGCGGGCGCAGGCGCTAGAGGGGCCGTTCGCACCCGAGCTCAGCTCACTTACAGGCGCACCTCGCCGCCCTCGGCGGTCAGGTGCGTTGCCCTTTCTACCGACTTCTTCTCCTCGGCCAAATTGCTTGACATCGCAAACGGCTCCGTGCTATAGGACAGGGCTTGCACGGGCATCTAAGCTCCTGGGCGCGCACTTGTACTTGCAAACACGCGGTTGCCCGGAATCAGGACTGGCGAGTTCACGCGTGTGTGACGAATCCAGCGGACGGATCACTATGAAGCACTGGGATGGGAAGTACGAGGCCATGCGACTGGAGGAGATGGAGAACTATCAGCTGGACAGCCTTCAGAGAACGCTGCGCTGGGCCTATGAGAGGGTGCCGTACTACAAGAACAAGTTCGAGGATGCCGGTGTGAGCCCGGAAGACCTCGTGACCCTTCAGGATCTGGCCAAGTTTCCCTTTACGAACAAGGCGGATCTCAGAGACAACTACCCGTTCGGCCTCTGTGCCGTCCCGATGCACGAGGTCGTGCGGATCCATGCTTCATCAGGCACAACCGGTAAACCGATCACGGGCCCGTACACGAGGGAGGATATCGACCAATGGGCCGAGTGCATGGCCAGGAACCTCTATGCCGCGGGGGTCCGCTCCAGTGACATCTGTCAGAACGCGTATGGCATGGGCCTCTTCACCGGCGGTCTCGGCTTTCATCAGGGGGCCGAGAACATCGGCTGTGCCGTCATCCCGGCTTCCTCAGGAATGACCGAGCGCCAGGTCCTGCTCATGCAGGATTTCGGTACGACCGTCCTCTTCTGCACCCCTTCCTATGCCTTGACGATTGCCGAGAAGGCGAAGGACATGGGTGTCGACTTGAGAGGGCTGCCGCTTCGGGTCGGGATCTTCGGTGCAGAGGTCTGGACGGCTGAGATGCGGGAGAGTATCGAGGAAAGACTGGGCATCCGTGCCATGGAAGCTTACGGCTTGACGGAGATGGGAGGGCCGGGGGTCTCATTCGACTGCTCGGAACAGAACGGGCTGCATATCAGTGAGGACCACTTCATCCCGGAGATCATCGATCCGATCACGGAGGAAGTGCTCCCGCTGGGCGCTCAGGGCGAGCTCGTCTTCACTTCGATCCGCCGGCAGGCCATGCCGCTGATCCGTTACAGGACGCGCGACATCACCACGTTGAGACGCGAGGGGTGTCCGTGCGGGAGAACACTGATCAAGATGGACAAGGTCTACGGGCGGAGCGATGACATGCTGATCATCAGCGGCGTCAATATCTTTCCCTCGCAGATCGAGAGCCTGCTGCTCGACGTGCCGGAGGTCGAGCCTCAGTACGTGATCATTCTGAAGAAGAAGGGATATCTCGACACCATCAACATCGACGTGGAGAGCAGGCCGGACGTCTACGCCGCGGGCAAAGAGAAGATATCTGAGATCGAGGAAAAGCTCGCGAGCAAGATCAAGGGTTTCATCGGCGTCAGCGCTGCGGTAAGGATTGTACCGCCCAAGACCATTACGCGCAGCGAGGGGAAAGCCAAGCGGGTACTGGATCAGCGGGGGATGTAGGACGCGATCGCCTGATCGAGATCAGGGCTCCAGGCTTGCTAGCGGCGGGCTCACTCCTCCAGCTGCCACACCGTATCCAACACGGTCCCGTCCACCCACTTGATCACTGCCACTGGCCGGTCGGTAAGCCGCGCCTGCGTCGGCGGACCGCCGACGATACGCTCGACCTCCTCAAGGATCTCTTCGATGGGCCGGATCGGTAGCTTGGAGCCCTTGAGGCGGTCGAGCAGGTCGGTCCTCTGCGGGTTGACGGCGATGCCGCGCTCGGTGACCACGACATCGATGAGCTCGCCCGGCCCGGTCATCGTGGTGACCTCGTGGACGAGCACGGGGATGCGGTCACGGAAGGAGGGCAGGGCGAGGATGGTGCAGCCGGCGAAGAGGCAGTTCTGCCAGCCGCCGATCCCGTGGAGCAGTATGCCGTCGGAGTGGGTGTTCACGTTGGCGTTAAAGCCCACGTCCACCTCGGTGGCGCCCAGCACTACGGCATCGACCATCGTCGCGAAGTTGCCTTTGCCGTGGTAGTTGTACGACGTGAACGGAGAGGTGGCGACGTGGCGCGGATTACTGGCAATCGACTCGACGGCTGCCAGGTCGAAGGTCTGGCCGTCCAGGATGTAGTCGGTCAGCCCCTCCTTCAGCAGGTCCACCAGGTACTGGGTAGAGCCGCCGCGCACGAAGCGGGCCTTAACGCCCGACTCCTTCATCAGCTGCTTGAGGAACTGGACGAAGGCGAGTGAGATGCCGCCGGCGCCCGCCTGGAAGGAGAAGCCGTCGCGCATGATGCCGGCGTCCTTCAGGAAGCGCGCCACGTACTCCGCGATCAGCAGCCGGTCGGGGCTCTTGGTGATCTCGGTGGTTCCCGAGACGATCTTCGCCGGGTCGCCGATCGAGTCCACCTCGACGACGCAGTCCACGTTGTTGCCCTGGATCTGCCAGGGGATGCAGGGGAAGGGGACCAGGTGGTCAGTGACGACGATCACATGGTCGGCGTAGATCGAGTCGGCCAGCGCGAAGTTGAGCGAGCCGCAGGCCGAGGGGCCGTGCGAGCCGTCGGCGTTGCCGAACGGGTCGGCGCTGGGGGCCGCGATCACGGCGATGTCGATGTGGACCTCAGCGTCCTGGATCGCCTGCCAGCGGCCACCGTGTGAGCGTAGCACGCCCATCCCCCGCATCTTGCCGCGCGAGCAGTACTCGCCGAGCGGGCCGTTCATGCTGCCCTCGATGTGGTGAACGACCCCGCGATCCATGAGTTCGATCACCGGCGCGTGGCACGGGAAAGAGGCGCTGGGGAACCACATGAGGTCCTTGATCCCGAGCTCGGCGGCGGCGCGCAGCGCCAGCAGAGCGACGGCGTCGCCGTTGCGGAGGTGGTGGTGTGTGGAGATGGTCATGCCGTCCGTGATGCCGCAATTCCTGAGAGCGCTCTTCAGGTCCGGGACGCGTTTGTCGCCGTTGGGCGGATAGTCCCGGCAGGAGCGGATCGGGGGAGCCTGCTTGCGGCCTTCCGGCTCGTAGGCGCCCACGCCCAGGAAGGGGGTCTGCTCCCGCCCGTTGACCACCGTGGGGATCCGGCGTCCCACCTTGTTGACCACGAACTCCACGCTCATAGCTGCACCTCCGCTACGCCGCTTCTGTGCGCGGGCGCGTCACCCGTCGGGAATGAGTCCGGCCCGCCGCGCGGTCTCGACCAGTCGGCGCGCGCGCAGCACCACCGGCGGGTCGATCATCTTCGTGCCCAAGCTCACCACGCCCAGGCCCTTGGCCTCCGCCTCCTGGAAGGCGGCGACGATCTTCAGCGCTTTCTCGATCTCCTCTGCGGAGGGCGCGAAGGCCTGGTGGATGGGCTCGATCTGGCGCGGATGGATGCAGCCCATCCCCTCGAACCCGAGCGCCCGCGAGCGCTGCGCCCACGCCCTGAGTCCCTCCATGTCACCGATGTCGCCGAACACGGAATCGATAGCCTGAACGCCGCTGGCCCGCGCCGCATTGACCAGCCGGGTGCGTGCGTAGAGCGTCTCGTCGCCCCCCTGGGTCTTCACGACGCCCAGATCGGCGGTGTAATCCTCCAAGCCGATGGTCAGCGCGACCACGGTCTCGTCGGCCCCGGCGATCGCGAAGGCGTTCTCGATCCCGAGCGCCGACTCGAGGATCGGCATCAACCAGACGGGCCGGCCATCGCCTTCCCGGGCGGAGATCTTACGGATGTGCTCCGCGACCTCGCGGACCTGCTCCGGCGTCTCGGTCTTGGGGATGAGGATGAGGTCGGGACCCTCGGGCACCACCGCCTGCAAGTCCTCGAGGCCCAGGGGCAGCTGGTTGATCCG
>CANPVY010000175.1 GCA_947581845.1 uncultured bacterium
GAGGGTGTGACGATGGAGATGGTCAATCAGGGTCGCGATATCTACGGCGGCGCTGGCCTCTGCCATTACTGCCACGGCGCCGAGGGTGGAGGGATGCCGGGCACCGGGGCCAGCCTGACGGACAGCGAGTGGATTCACAGCGATGGCTCGTACGAAGGCATCATTCAGACGGTGATGAACGGTGTGGACGCCAGCGTGTCGACCAGCGGAACGGCGATGGCACCGAAGGGCGGCAGCGGCATCACCGACGAGCAGGTCAACGCTGTGGCTGCCTACGTCTACACCCTGAGCCGCGGCGGGAGCTGACGGCGAGCTGATGCCTCCCGAATAGACCGCCCTGCGGCGGCCCCCGCCGCCATGACGCGCACATAGCGTCCGCCAACGGCTGGGTTGCCGGGGGGCTCCACACTTCCTCTTTGCCTGCTGCGCGAGTACGACTGCCAGCGTTCGCCGATCTCGATTCCGGAATAGCCTGAGCATATCGGATTGGCCGAGTCCTGTGCGCTCGCGCGATGCTGATGTGCTGGCTAACTTTACATGTTACCGAGCGCGCTCCAAGGAGTAATCGCTAGCCAAGGCCGCATCGGCCAGGAGGTCGGTTTGGAGATACTACTCGCTGCTCTCGCCGTGGCCGGAGCCACAGCTCTGGCGACCAGTCTTCGGATCATGTGGGAATACGAGCGAGCGGTCGTATTTCGACTGGGCCGTCTGCGGAAGGCACGCGGGCCTGGGCTCATCTTTCTGGTGCCGTTCGGCATCGAGCGCATGCAGCGGGTGAGCTTACGGATCGTCGCCATGGATATTCCGCCGCAGGACGTGATCACCCGTGATAATGTGTCGGTGAAGGTGAACGCTGTCCTTTACTTCAGGGTTGCCGATCCCGTCAAGGCGATCGTCGAGGTGGAAGACTTCCTGTTTGCGACATCGCAGCTGGCGCAGACGACCCTACGCTCGGTGATCGGGCAGGCGGAGCTGGATGATCTGCTCGCCGAGCGCGAGAAATACAACAACATGCTGCGCCAGATCATCGATTCGTCGACCGATCCCTGGGGAATCGAGGTCACGGCGGTGGAGGTAAAGGACATCGATCTGCCTCAGGAGATGAAGCGGGCGATGGCGCGCCAGGCTGAGGCGGAGCGCGAGCGGCGTGCCAAGGTCGTCAACGCGCTCGGTGAGTTCCAGGCGTCGACGAAGCTGGTGGAGGCGGCGCGCATCATGAGCAAGCAGCCCGTCTCAGTGCAGCTGCGCTACCTGCAAACGGTGTCGGAGATCGCCGCGGAGAACAACTCGACGACGCTCTTCCCCATCCCGATGGATCTCTTCGAGCCGTTCATTCGGACCCTAAAGACGACCCGAGGCTCCGAAGAATCGGAGGCGGAGCTTGAAGGCAGCGAGGAGACGATCCCCGAGCTGCCGCCGCCGGAGAGGGTGCCAGATCTCGCCAGGTCAGAAGAGCCGGCTCGCGCCAGGAAGCGGGAGCGCTAGATCAACGCGAGAGTACGTCGGCCGGAATGAGCGAGAGCTCGCAAGGACATCAGCTGACGCGCCAGGACCTCGAGGTCGTCATCCGGCGCGCGGCCGAGCTCGAGGCCGAGGTTGGCAGCGCCGCACTTGAGCTGAGCGAGGCCGACGTTGTGCGTATCGCTCAAGAGGTGGGGCTCTCGGAAGAAAGCATCCGCCGAGCCCTGGCTGAGCACCAGGCAGCTGTCACGAGAGGCGGCGAGCTGCTGGCCGAGCGCGGCTGGATCTCGCGCCTCTGTGGGTCCGGTCTCGTGACCGCCACCCGCAACATCGAGCGACCGGCGGAAGAGATCCGTCAGGAGATCGAGTCGCACTTTCAGGCTAACGAGAGTCTCCGGCTGGTGAGGCGCACGAAGATCGCCTCGTTGTGGGAGCCGGAGACCGGTGTCGTGGCCTCACTCATGCGCGGGCTGGATGTATTCGGCAAGGGCTATCAGCTGGCGAAGAAGGGCCACGCTGTCGAGTTCCGTACGGTGCCGCTCAGCGAGGAATCGAGCCAGGTCTCGCTGACCTGTGATCTCGCCAGCGAACGCGCGGGCTGGTTCTGGGGGCTGGGAGCAGCGGTTGGAGTGCCGTTGGCCTGGCTGGCGACGGCCGTCATACTGGCAAGCTACGATATTCCGAACGCCTTGGTGCTGCTGAGTCCTGTGCCGGTTGCCATCACCGTTTTGTTGGCCCGCGCCGGATACCGCCGCGCCGTCGAGAAGATGCGACGCGTACTCGACGGCTTGCTCGACCGTGTCGAGCACGGGGAGGCGCTGGAACCGCCCAGACCGTCGTGGCGTGATCTGCTTAAGTAGCCTGCTGCAGCGGCAGCTGTCTATCGACGACGGCGGGTGAGGCCGACCCGAAAGCAGGCGTTCCAGGTGTGGCACGACGGGCAGTGGGGATTCGCCAACTGCCTCGCGGTGCCCTATGGGTTTCTGGCTGTCCGGGTGCTAGAATCACGTGTAGGCAGGTGAGCGATGGCGACAGGACCACGCGACCCGACCGTGGTCCTGCGCTGCGGCGTTTGTCCTGAAGGCTTGGTGGGTTGGCAAGATGTTGGCCTTGCTTAGTGGAAACCGAGTGGCGCTACCGGTTGCTGCCCTGGCTGTGGTCGGCCTGAGCAGCGGCGGTTGCGAATCCCCGCGCTCCCGTCCTACCGCGGCGGGTCCGCCTCTCCCAGCGACGAGCGTGGCGGTGGCGAGTCCTGTGACCCAGGCGCTCGTCCCCTCCGACTCCACCGTGCGCGTGGTTGTGGGTGCCACGGGCCTTCTCCAGGCTGTGGAGTACTTCCTGGTCTGGTCTGCGGTGCGGGATACCCTCGGCTGGGATCGGCAGGAGTTCAGAGAACCGCAGGATTCGGTACAGGTGGTGTTCCAGGTGCCGATTCCTGACCTCAAGACCGGCACGCAGCTGGAGATCCGTGCGGTGGCGGAGAACGTGATTGGCGAGCGGGAGCTCTCGGCGCCGGTCTACGTGCTCGTGATCGAGTGCGACTTGTACCCGATCGCGTGCTACGGGCTGTAGGCTAGGTTACCGGCTAGCAAGAAGCGCAGCTTGGGCGTTGTAGCTGGGCTGGCGGGGCGGATGGGGGCGGCAAAATCGACGAAATTGGCGGATTCTCTTCCGGGCGGCGACCTTGAGAAAGGGCGCGCAACTACTTAGATTTCGTACGTGTTTCTCTCGCGTCTCGGTCTCCGGAATTTCCGGAATTTTGAACAGGCTGTCGTGGAGTTTCCGGAGCGTGGGGCGGCCTTGATCGGCGATAACGGTCAGGGCAAGACGAATCTGCTGGAAGCTGGCTACTACCTTGAGATCTTCCGCTCGTTCCGGGGGGCGCGGGACGAGCAGTTGATTACGTTCGGGTGTGGGCACTTCCGGGTCGAAGGGGTTCTCTCCGACGACGAGGGTGGTGCGGAGGTGGAGGTGGCGGCTGCCTATGCGCGTGAAGGCCGCCGGAAGAAGGTCATTCTTGACGGGCGCGAGCCCGGCCGGATGGGTGAGGCCATCGGGCACGTCAGCGCCATCATCTTCACTTCCAGCGACGTGGAGATCGTGGCCGGTGGGCCCGGTGCCCGGCGACGCTTCCTCGACATCATGCTGTCGCTCGTCGAGCCGGGCTACCTGCCAGCTCTGCAGCGCTACCGGCAAATTCTGTCCCAGCGTAACGAGCTACTGCGCAATGGGGCGAGCCTGGCCGAGTTGGCGGCCTGGAGTGCCGGGCTGGCCTTCGTCGGCAGCCGAATCAGCGAGGCACGGGCGCGCTGGATCGCCGCGCGAGGGGCCAGCTTTTCCCGTTACTACGCCGCGATCTCGGGAGAACGGGAGGCCGGGTTGGCGTACCTGCCTTCCGTGCCAGCTCCCGACAGCGGCGGCGAGCGGGAAACGTCGGGCTGGTCGGAGTCCTTTCACTCGGAGATCGAGCGGCGGGCTGATCAGGAGAGGCGCCGCGGCCTGACCCTGGTGGGGCCGCACCGCGACGACGTTAGCTTCTGGGTAACGGATGGCGGCGAGCGGTTGCAGCTCAGGACCTTCGGTTCAGCGGGTCAACAGCGGACCGCGGCGATCGCGCTCAGGATGGCTGAGGCGGAGACTTTGCGCGCTGCGCGCGGCAGGCGACCGATCCTCATGCTCGACGATGTGTTCGCTGAGCTCGACGCGCAGCGGGCCGAGCGTGTCGTGGAGCTGTTGATGGCCGAGGAATGGGGGCAGGTCATCGTGACCTCACCGAAGCCGACCGAGTTCGCGCTGTTGGGCAACAGCCTGGCGCGATATCGGATTGCCGGCGGGGAGGTGGCTCACCTGTGAGCGAGGTCCGCGGCGGCTCGCTGCAGCGGATCGGGCCGCTGGTTGACGGGCTCCTGCGGGCGCGCAGCCTTGCCGAGGGTGTGGAGCGCGCGTCGGTGATACCGGAGTGGAGCCGGCTCGTGGGTCCGCAGATCGCACGCGTCGCCACTCCGGTGGGCTTCGATCGTCGGACGTTGTTCGTGGAGGTTCGCTCGTCTGCCTGGCTCATGGAGCTGGAGATGATGGAGCGTCGCATCTTGGCGACGCTCAATTCGGGCCACGAGCGGGCGGTGTTTGAGAGGATTGTGTTTAGGCTGGCTGAGGGCGGCTAGCTCCGAACGCCGCGCAGAGTGACAGCTCAGGTGGCAAGGAATCAGAAAGGCAAACTGATGGCCAAACGATCGGGGAAGGGGAAGAAGACGACCGCCAAGAAGACCGGAAAGTCCAAGGCCAAGGCGCCCCCGCGCCGACGAGTGGCCAAGACGGCAGGTGCGAGGACGTCGAAGAGGTCGCCGCAGGCATCCAGGGGCGACGGCTACACAGCCGGCAAGATTCAGGTTCTGAAGGGCCTGGAGGGTGTGCGTCGGCGTCCCGCCATGTATATCGGGTCGACCTCGTCTCGCGGCCTCCACCACTTGGTCTACGAGGTCGTGGACAACTCGATCGACGAGGCGATGTCGGGGTACTGCGATGAGATCAGTGCCGTGATCCGCGCCGACAACTCGGTGCTGGTTACGGACAACGGCCGAGGTATCCCCGTCGATATCCATCCCACTGAGAAGGTGCCCGGCGTCGAGCTGGCCATGCTCACGCTGCATGCCGGTGGGAAGTTCGATAAGGAGTCCTACAAAGTGTCCGGCGGGCTGCACGGTGTCGGGGTCTCGGTGGTGAACGCGTTGTCTGAATGGTTGGAAGTACGGGTCGACCGCGATGGTCGGACCTGGCATCAGAGGTATAGCCGCGGCAAGAAGAAGAGCGAGCTGAAGGCAGTCGGCAAGACCGAAAAGACGGGAACCGAGGTCTCGTTCAAGCCGGACTCCGAGGTCTTCAGCGAGCTCGAGTTCGATTTCGATACCTTGGCCATTCGGTTGCGTGAGTTGGCGTTCTTGAACCGCGGCGTCAGGATCACCCTCAAGGATGAACGAGCGGGCCAGGAGAGGAAGGAGAAATACCAGTACGACGGCGGCATCAGGGAGTTCGTGAAATTCCTGAGGGGTAACCGAAAACCGCTTCACACCGAGATCGTCTATGTCGAGGCGAAGCGGCCCGAGTGCGAGATCGAGCTGGCCCTACAGTACAATGAAGGGTACAAGGAGGACACCTATACCTTCGTCAACAACATCAATACCCACGAGGGCGGCACTCACCTTACCGGGTTCAAGGCAGCGCTCACACGAACGCTGAACGACTACGCGCGGCGCGGCGGCATGCTCAGGAAAGAGAGCTTCGCGCTGACCGGCGAGGACGTACGTGAAGGCCTGATCGCCATCCTCTCGGTACGAGTTATGGACCCGCAGTTCGAGGGCCAGACGAAGACCAAGCTGGGTAACAGCGAGGTGCGTGGCGTCGTCGAGTCGGTGGTGAACGAGGGGCTCTCGAACTTCCTGGCGGAGAATCCGTCAGCCGCTCGGCGTGTCGTCGAGAAAGTCATGCAGGCGGCGCGGGCACGAGAGGCGGCGCGCCAGGCGCGAGACCTGACACGCCGCAAATCGGCCCTTGAAGGCTCGATCCTGCCCGGCAAGCTCGCAGATTGCTCGCTGGATGATCCCAGCATCGGCGAGCTTTATCTCGTGGAGGGCGACTCGGCCGGTGGCTCGGCCAAGCAAGGCCGGGACCGTAACTTCCAGGCCATTCTTCCACTGCGCGGCAAGATCCTCAACGTCGAGAAGTCACGCCTCGACAAGGTGCTCTCGAACGAGGAAATCCGTACGATCATCACCGCGGTGGGTACCGGTATCGGTGAGGATGAGTTCAACTTGGAGAACGCGAGGTACCATCGCATCATCATCATGACCGACGCGGACGTCGATGGCGCTCACATACGCACGCTGCTGCTGACCTTCTTCTTCCGTCACATGCGGCAGCTGATCGAGGCCGGCTATATCTTCATCGCCCAACCTCCGCTGTATCGCATCCGCCGCGGCAAGGAGGAGCACTACGCCTACAGCGACGACGAGCGCGACCAAATACTCAAGCGATTCGACGGTGACGGGAAGGGCAAGCCGGACGTACAGCGGTACAAAGGCCTGGGCGAGATGAACCCCGATCAGCTCTGGAAGACGACCATGGACCCGGAACGGCGGACGATCCTGCGAGTGACCATGGACGACGCCGTTGAGGCCGATCGCCTGTTCAGCTTGTTGATGGGTGACGAGGTCGAGCCGCGCCGCGCCTTTATCGAACAGAACGCGAAGTACGTGAAAAACCTAGACGTGTAGTCTATAGCTTGACTTCCCCGCCCGCGTACTCGCGGAGTCGCTGTACCTGCTCGGAACGACCGAGGACGATCATCACATCGCCGGCCTCGAGGCGGGTCTCTGGACCCGGGTTGTAGATGGGCAGCCCTGTCTGGCCTGTCCGCCGCAGGCCCAGGACAATCAGCCCGGTCCGCTGAGGTATTCTGGCTTCGGCAAGGCTCTGGCCCACCAGCTGGGAGCCGGGCGGGACCGGCGCCTGTTCCAGGCGAAGCTCTATTCCTGCCTCGCTGATCACACAATCCAGGAAGCTGACGACGTGGGGGCGCAGCAGGGAGTAGACCATACGGATCCCGCCGGTCACGTTCGGTGAGACGACATGCTCTGCACCCGCGCGTCGCAGCTTTTCGAGCGACTCCTCGTTGTAAGCGCGGGTGACTATGTTAAGGTCGGGGTTGAGGTAACGCGCCGTCATGCAGACGAGCAAGTTGTCGGCGTCATCTGCGAGACAGGTGGCGAGGCCATTGGCCTTCTCCACCTGGGCGATCTTGAGCGTCTGCTCCTGTGTTGCGTCTCCCTCGACCACCAGGATGTCGGGGTGGCTTTCGCGCACCAGGGCGATTCGGGCCGGGTCATGCTCGATGATCACGAACGGGCTCTTGGCCTGGATCATCTCGCCGACCATGACACGACCCATCCGCCCCATACCGCAGATGATGTAGTGATCTGATAACCGCTCGATGCTGCGCATGATCTTACGCCTCCGCAGTGCGCCCCCTAGATCGAGTTCGACGATTAGCGCCGTCGTGAGTGCCCACCAGATCCCCAGGCCGATCACGCCCAGGAAGACCAGCCCGAGGGTGAACGTGCGTCCTTGTGGTGACAGGGGGTGGACCTCCATGAATCCCACGGAGGACACCGTGGTTACGGACATGTAGAGAGCGTCCGTCCAGCCCCAGCCCTCTACCAGCATGTAGCCCAGCGTGCCGATCAGGAAGACGACGACGAAGTAAAGCCCCGCCCAGGCGAAGCGCGCACGGAATGGGCGCAGAGCCTCGCCAAGGGTGATGGGTGGCTGGCCTATGACGGCTCTGCTGGGCGATTCGCGGCTGACGACCGCGCCACGTCGGGTCATCCGTCAGAGCCGGTAGCGAACCTGGCCTGGGGACGTTCTCGGCCGCGATTCGCCGCTGCCGTAGGCGTTTGTGCACGGCGGGTGCCCACCGCGCGCCCCTTCACATCTCGCATGAGATCTTCTGTCTAGGTGGCCGCCCCTCTGTCGCTTAGAGGATCAACGATATGGGAACACCGCATTCTAGTGGAGCGCTCTGCAAACGGCAATCGCCCGCCACGCGGAACACCGGCGGCCGAGCGGCGTTCTATACCAGTATTCGTAGGGTTTGGCCGCAGAAAGGCTGGGTAATAGGCCCATCCTCGCGTGGGAGAGGCTGGCAGCGTATCTTGGAACTCCGCTTGAGAGTCACTGCGCTGCCGCGCGCTACGGAGGTACCGATGAGATTCGCTCGCACTCGCCTGTATGCTGGTGCCGCGGTCATTGCCGTGCTGTTGGGGTTCGGTCCGTGGGCAGGGCGGGCCGAGGCCCAGTATTTCGGGCGTAACAAGGTCCAGTACGAGGACTTCGACTTTCAGGTCCTGAAGACCGAGCACTTTGACATCCACTACTACCCGGAGGCCCGTGACGCCGTCGAACAGACGGCACGCATGGCCGAGCGGTGGTATGCCCGGCTGTCTCGAGTTCTGAACCACGAGCTGAGCGGTCGCCAGATCATCATTCTTTATGCCGATCACCCTGATTTCGAACAGACGACAGTGCTGAGCGGTTCGATCGGCGAGGGCACCGGAGGTGTGACGGAGGCGTTCAAGCGGCGAGTGGTGCTGCCGATGGCGGGTTCGCTCGCCGAGACCGACCACGTGGTGGGCCACGAGCTGGTGCACGCTTTCCAGTACGACATCACCTCCCGTGCCGGCGCGCTCGGAGGTGGGCTGCCGGCGGTTGCGGGCATGCCGCTGTGGTTCGTCGAGGGGATGTCCGAGTACCTGTCGCTGGGCCCCGTGTATCCGCTCACGGCTATGTGGATGCACGACGCGGCGCGCCGCGAGGAGTTGCCCGGCTTCAGTCAGCTGGCAAACACATACTTCAACCCGTACCGCTACGGGCATGCCCTCTTGGCATACATCGGCGGGCGCTGGGGCGACCCGGCTGTGGGTGAGCTGCTGAGGGCGGCGTCCGTAAGCGGCAGCATGGGCCAGGCGATCGCCGCCGTGCTTGAGATCTCACCGAACGACCTCATCGCCGATTGGCAGACGTCGACGAACAGTGCCTACCAGTCGCTGCTCGAACAGACCAGGATGCCGGAGGACTATGGCCGTGCCCTGATTTCGCGGGACCGCGGCGCGGGCAGGCTGAACATCGCGCCGGCGTTGAGCCGTGATGGCACGAAGCTGGTCTTCCTGTCGGAGAAGGATCAGTTCTCGATCGAGATGTTCCTCGCGGATGCCGAGACCGGCGAGGTCGGGCGCAAGATACTGAAGACCGCTCTCGATCCGCACTTCGAGAGCCTGCAGTTGGTCAACTCCGCGGGCGACTGGCACCCCAACAGTCGGGAGTTCGTGTTCGGCGGGATTAGCAAGGGTAAGCCGATTCTGACAATCATCGATACCGAGCGGGGCAAGTCAGTACGCGAGTTCAAGGTCGCCGAGGCTGGTGAAGTCTTCAACCCTGCGTGGTCTCCTGACGGCAGCCAGATCGTCTTCTCGGCGTCGCAGGGCGGCCTGATGGATCTCTATATCCTGGATGTCGAGTCGGGCGCGATTCGCCGCGTCACCGACGATGCGTATGCGGAGCTGCAGCCCAGCTGGTCGCCGGACGGTCGCCGGGTAGCTTTCGTTACAGATCGGTTCTCCAGCGACCTGAGAGATCTCCGCTGGGGCAACTATGAGCTGGCTTTGCTGGATGTGGAGACGGGCGCGATCGAGCGCGTGGCCACCTTCCCTGACGGTAAGAATATCAACCCGCAG
>CANPVY010000176.1 GCA_947581845.1 uncultured bacterium
GCCGGGTGGCTACACGACTCCCTCTCCGTCAGTGTCTATTTGAGGAACTCGTCGGCGGGGCACACGGGCTCGGACCGTGAGCCGGGCGCTGCCCGCTAGGCGGCCGCCGTGACCAGGGCTGCCGGCAGCGCGGTCGACCGTGGCGGGTTCGCGCTGATCGTGGCGGTTGTCGCCGTATTGATCATCGCTGCCCTGGCGAACGGCGGTTTGTACATCGCGATGCAGCAGTCGCGTGCTGGAAGTGCAGGGTCACGAGCGGCCGCGGCCTTGTACGCGGCCGAGGCTGGCCTCAGCGTCGCTCTGGCCAACTGGAATGCGGTTGCCCTGGATTCCCTGACGCCGGGAGCGACGATCGCGCTGGCGTCCGGACGATTGGTCTCCGGCGAGAGCTACGCCGTGCGCATCAGGCGGCTGGACAGCGGGCAGGACGCGCGTCTAGCGTACTATCTCGCTCTGTCCACGGGCCGAGCTCACGGTGCCTGGGGCGGCCGTCGGCAGGTTGCCTTGCTGTTGCGCGCGGGACCGAGCGACGCTCTCTGCCGCGGAGCCGCGCTGACCGCGCGGGGGGAGCTCCGGGTGGCGGCGGGAGGCGTGGTTGGCGGCGGCGATCGCGTACCGGAAACCTGGACGGCGGATCCGACGATCTGTGCGGGTCGCGATCCGGGCGGCCGGCCGGGCGTCATCACTGAGGATGAAGCCCTGGTGCGCTTGGAACCTGGCGGTGTCATCGAGGGCAGCCCGCCGGTCCTCCAGTCGCCGAGTCACGAAGCGAACCCCTGGGCCGACATGGAGCGTCGATTCCGGGACCTGGCCGAAAGGGCCGATGTCATGTACCGGCGGGACACCAGGCTCGCCGAGATCCGACCTCGCGTGGACGCTCAGGGTGAGTGTGCCCGCTCCGCGTCGGGCAACTGGGGCGCGCCCGCTTTGCCGGGCCATGCCTGTTTCGACTTCCTCCCGATCATCTACGCAGCGGGCGACCTGCTCATCGAGTCCGCGGGCAGCGGACAAGGTGTCCTCCTGGTTGATGGGAACCTGACGTTGAGAGGTGGGTTCGAGTTCTACGGTGTAGTGATCGTCAAGGGGCGGGTCACACTGACCGATCAGGGTAGCCGGGTGCACGGAGGGGCATGGGTTGACAATGCGGACCCCGAGTCGAGCCTGGTCGGCGGTGGCGCGGGAATCGGCTACAGCAGCTGCGCGATTCGCCGGGCAGTCCTGGGCTCGAAACTCCAAGTGCCGCACCCCCTTGCGCAATTCGCCTGGCTGGAGATATTGGAGTAGGGCTGCCCCAGGCGGCCCCGTCCTGTCCCCCCCGCCTATAGTTGACAAAGTGACCGGGGGGGACTATCATACAGGGCCCTACCCCTAGGTCCCACTTTGGTTTAGTCACCTTCGCTTTCACCGTCGCATGAGGTCGAACGAGCTTTCAGCTTAGGAACCTAGACCCTTCACAGCCATGGCTCTTATCGGACTGGGCCGCAGCAAGCGGACCGTAGGACTCGACATCGGTAGCGGCTACATCAAGTTGGTGGCTATGCAGCACGGCAAGGGTCGGCCGCGCATCGCCAGGGCCGCTGCCACACCGCTCGTGGCTGATGCGATCGTCGAGGGCGAGGTGATGGACCCGACGCTGGTCGCCAGCACCATCCGCTCGCTGTTCGAGACAGCGGGAGTGAAGGACAAGAAGGTGGTGACGGCTGTAGGTGGCCGGGACGTCATCATCAAGCGGATTCAGATGGATCGGATGAAAGAATCCGATGCCCGGGAGGTGATCCGCTGGGAAGCCGAGCAGCACGTTCCGTTCGACATGGAGAGCGTCGAGCTCGATTTCCAGATCCTTGATCCGTTGGACGAGGGTCTGCAAATGAGCGTGCTGCTCGTGGCGGCCAAGCGTGAGCTGATTGAGAACAAGGTGGCCCTGCTGCTTGATGCGGGGCTGGAACCCGAGGTCATCGACATCGATGCATTCGCGCTGCACAACGCCTTCGAGTTGAACTATCCGGAGGCGATGACCGGTGTTGTCGGGTTCGTGAACATCGGTCACGAGACGACGAACGTGAATCTGCTCGAGGACGGCGTGCCGGTGCTGACGCGGGACCTGGCTTTCGGTACCCGACGGCTACGTGAGAGCCTGCAGAGAGAGCGCGGGCTCACGGCCGAGACGGCGGAGGATGTTCTCGAGGGGCGAAGCAGCGATCCGGAGCTCGAGGATTTCATCGGCCATCGCGCTGAAGAGGTCGCGCTCGGCGTGGAACGGGCCGCGGCATTCCTGCATGCGGGCAGCTCGCATGCGGGCCTGTCCAGGATCTACGTCTGCGGTGGTGGGGCCCGAGTACTGCGCATGGCAGAGGCGCTGGCCGACCGTTTGCAGGTCCCGGCCGAGATCGCCAATCCCGTACAGCGGGTGGATGTGGATCCGGGCGCGTTCGACCTGATCTCGATCGCGGACATGGGCCCGATGTTGATGCTTCCGGTTGGACTGGCGCTGCGGCGTGCAGCCTGAGGCATGTGACCGGCTTCTGAACCTATGGTCGAACGGATCTTGCGATGCTGGCGCTAATCGAAATGAACCTGCTCCCCGGCGGAAAGCGGGGAGTGGCGCGGGCGAAGGGGCCGAGAAAACCGGCGGTTCCGAAGTTCGAGGGCCTGCGGGAGATGATCAAGGGCGATCCGTGGGTGATTGGTGTGGTCGCCCTCGCTGTGCTTGCCGCCCTGCACGTCGGGTTCACGTTCTTCACACAGGGACTCTCGGTCAACCGGATTGAGGAGGAGCTGGCGATCCAACGTCAGGACTCCGTCCGCTACGCCGAAGCGATCGCAGCTGCAGACAGCCTGGAGGCGCGGCGCGACACGCTCGAGCAGAAGATGGGGATCATCCGCGAGATCGACGCGGATCGCTTCGTCTGGGCGCACATCCTGGACGATATCAGCGCCGCGCTGCCGGAGTTCACCTGGCTGACGGGGATGCAGCAGACGTCGGGCAGTGGCAGCAACATCGAGTTCCGTATCGATGGGATGACGGGCGCGACCTATGCGCTAACGCGTTTCATGCGTGACCTCGAGGACTCGCCCTTCATTCGCGATGTCCGCTTGGTGTCGCAGGAACAGATACAGCAGGGTCAGAGACTGGTACACAACTTTGTCTTGATGGCTCGGTACCAAGTCCCGGATTCCACGGCGATCGTCACCGAGCCGATCATCCTGGGAGGGGAGTAAGATCCGTGGCTCTCTTACCGGCTGATCCGAGAGGACGCAAGCAGGCACTCATCCTAATGGGAGCCGTGGTCTTGGCCGTTTGGTACGTCGCGAAGATGTACGCGCTCGACCCGAGGCAGGAGGACGTCAACCGCAGGCAGGAGCGGCTGGAGTTGTTGGAAGGCCAGAACCGGCGGTCGCGAGCGCTGGCCGCGCGCCGAGATGACCTGAATGCACGAATGGAGATCCAGGAGCGTCAGCTCAGGATCTTCGAGGAGTTCATCCCCGATTCGGAAGAGGTGCCCGAGCTGCTCGACGCTGTCACGCGTGAAGCGCAGCTGACGGGGATCGAGCTGTCGCGCATCCGGCCGCAGGCGAGCGAGCCGGGTGAGTATTACACCAGGCGGACATTCGAGTTGTCCGTGCTCGGCGAATACCACAACATCGGTAGGTATCTCGCCCGAATAGCCTCGCTTCCGCGGATCATCAAACCCACGGGTGTGCAGATCAGTATGGCACCCCGCAGCCGTGCGACGCGGAACATGGAGGCTCCGCTGGAAGTGTCTCTCAGGATCGAGACCTTCGTTCTCGGCGCTTTGAGTGAGGCACCGGCGGAACAGGCCCAAGGAGCGTCTTCCGGTGGTTAACGCTGCTTTGTTACTGGCTACCGCACTCTCCAGCCTGGGGCTCGGCAGTGCGCCGGGCCCGCTGGTCCCGCAGGACACGACGCGCGCGGCCCCGCAGGCGGAGCAACGCGATCTGATCTACCGGCGTGAGAAGTTCGTCTATCCTGCAGACAACCGCCGTAATCCTTTCGTCAGTCTGCTCACGCTTGACGATGCCGGCCCTCAGTTCGAGAACCTGGACCTCGTCGGCATCATCTTTGGAGGGTCCCACGGCAGCGTGGCCACGCTGATCGACCGCGCTACAGACAGGCGGTATCGCCTGCGCCGCGGCGACAGTGCTGGCAACGCCCGGGTGGTGGAGATCCGGCCGGACGCAGTGGTCTTCCAGGTCACCCAGTTCGGTGTGACGCGGAGTGAGACACTGCGCATTCGAAAAGAAGAGGAGGAGGAGCAAGGATGATGCTCCATGTGCTGCTCTGGATCTGGGTATCGGCCGGAGGCGCTGACCCTGCAGACGTAACCGAGCTGAGGGTGGAACCGGCGGCCGGGTACACCGAGGTCATCGTTCGCACGAGCGGGGAGGTCAGCTACTCCGACTTCCTTCTCACTGATCCGCCCCGGCTGATCGTCGATCTGAAAGGTGCTCGCCACGCCCTGCCGCGGGACAACTTCGAGAACATCGATCGCGGCGGTGTGGTGCGAGTGCGGACCAGCCAGTTCCGTGACGATGTCGTTCGTATCGTCGTGGAGCTGGTCGCACCGACCAGCTATACGCTGACGCGCCAGGGCGGCGAGCTGCGAGTCTCGTTCCCGAACCTGGCGGGTGGGACATTCGATTCGTGGGCGAGCGGTCGGAGGTCGCCGGAGCCTGTTGCTCCTGCTGCGACTGCGGCACAGCCGCGAGGTACGCAGCAGGTACAGGAGCCGCAGGGCCCGTTTCGCCAGCAGGCCACGCCGGTCAGCCAGATGCCGAGGATCACCGTCACCTTTGAGGACACCGACATACGGGATGTGCTGAACACCTTCGCCGATTTCACCGGCAAGTCGTTCGTCCCCGGTGCCGGAGTCGAAGGCAACATCACGGCGAACATCAGGAACCAGCCGTGGGACCTTGCCCTCAAGGCGATCCTTGAGGCTCAGGGTCTGACGGCGGTCGAGACGGCCACCGGCATCATTCGCGTTGACCAGTTGCAGAACCTGCAGGAGCGGCAACAGCTGATCCAGCTGCAGACACGGATCTTCAAGATCAACTACGCGCCGGTTCAAGACCTCGCCAACGCACTGCAACCGGCGATCTCTGAGCGCGGTCAGGTGATCGCCAATCAGGCGACCAACTCGATCATCGTCACCGACCTCGAGGAGAACATCGAGATCGCCGCGCAGTTGATCGAGGACCTTGATGTCCGAACCCCGCAGGTGACGATCTCCGCCAAGATCATCTTCGTCGACCGGAGCGATATCGAGGAGATGGGGATTGGCTGGGATCTCAAGGACGCTGGCGGGAATCAGCTGAATGAGATCAACCCGGGTCCGATTCTCGACCCTTCAGACTGGGAGATTGTCGACTCTGACTTCGACGGC
>CANPVY010000177.1 GCA_947581845.1 uncultured bacterium
ATCGCGCAGGCGCGGCGCGCGAACCCGGAGCTGGCGCGTCTAGATGCGAATATCGACGCGCAGAGTCGCAGCCTCTGGTCGGCACGCGGCAGCTGGCTTCCGAACGTCTCGCTATCGTTCAGTCTGAACCGGTCGGAGCGCCTGGGGCCGGAAGGTTCGATGTTCACGTGGGATCCGCGGAACACGGGTCAGAACTTCAGCGTGAACCTCAGCTGGCCGCTGTTCAACGGTTTCGAGAAGAAGTGGCGCACGGGTCAGGCGTCGGCGCGTCTTCAGGAAGCGCGACACAACAAGGTCGCCGGGCTGCTGGAAGTCGAGAAAGAGGTGCGCAACGCGTATGACGCGCTGCTCGCCGGTTACCAGAGTCTCCGGCTGCAGGCGCGCAACGTGGAGCTAGCGCGGGAATCGGTGCGCTTGCAGACGGAGCGCTATCGGATCGGCGCGGCCACCTACATCGAGCTACAGAACGCCACCACCCAGTTGACGCAGGCGGAGCAGGGGCTGATCGAGGCGCGCTACGAGTTCGTGAAGTCGTTCGCGCAGCTGCAGGGTGCGGTGGGCCGGCCAATCGGCGTACCGCGGTGAGCGGTCAGCGTGGTCTGGAGCGGCTGCCCGTATGAACCTGCACTGACGCGGGTCGGCAAGCGATGGCGCTGCCGGATCTCTCGATAAGACGACCCGTGGCCACGGCGATGGCGTTCCTTGCCATCGTCCTGTTGGGCGTGATCGCGTTCACGCGCCTCCCGGTCGACCTGCTCCCCGACGTCGCCTTTCCGACCCTCACCGTCTGGACCCAGTACCCCGAGGCAGGGCCCGCCGAGGTGGAGCGCTTCGTCACCGAACCGATCGAGCGGGCCGTCGCGCGGGTGCCGGGTGTGAAGGCGGTCAACTCGATCAGCCGCGAGGGTGCCTCGCAGGTCCAGCTCCAGTTCCTCTGGGGCACCGACATGGACTACGCCACGCTGAACGTGCGGGAGCGGCTGGACAACGTGCGTTACGACCTGCCGGAGCGTGCGACGCGGCCGACCATCCTGCGCTCCGATCCGACCAGCGAGCCGGTGATGACGCTGGCCGCTACGTCGGAGAGCACCGACCTCTGGCAGCTGAAGGAGGTGTCGGAGAACGTCTTCAAGCGGCGCTTGGAACAGATCGACGGCGTTGCGCAGGCGGCGGTCGCGGGCGGCCTGGAGCGGGAGATCCATGTGGCGGTGGATCCGGGCCGGCTGGAGGCGCTGAGCGTGACGATCGATCAGGTCTCGCAGGCGCTGGACGCGGCGAACTACAGCGCGCCGGGCGGCACGATCCGGCGTGGCCGCTATCGTTATGCGCTACGCGCGCTCGGCGAGTTTCAGACGGTGGAGGAGATCGGCGAGACGGTGGTGGGCCGTGGTGAGGGCGGGTCGCAGGTGCTGCTGCGGGATGTGGCGGCGGTGGACGACGCGTTCGCGGACCGGGAGACGATCGCCCGCTACAACGGTCGGGAGTCGGTGGGCCTCCTATTATATAAGGAAGCCGGCGCCAACACGGTCCAGGTGGCGGAGCGGGTGGACGAGGTGCTGGACCTGCTGCGCGAGGAGTATCCCGAGATCGAACTGGCCCTCGCCTCCTCGCAGTCGGGCTTCATCCGTGATGCGATCTCCAACGTGGTGCAGGCGCTGGCGCTGGGAGGCGTGCTCGCCTTTCTGGTGCTCTTCCTGTTCCTGCACGACGCGCGCTATCCGGTGGCGATCTCGCTGTCGATTCCGATCAGCGTGATCCTCACTTTCGCGCTGCTGTACCTGTTCGATGTGAGCCTCAACATCATGAGTCTGGGCGGCCTGGCGCTGGGCGTCGGGATGCTGGTGGACAACTCGATCGTGGTGCTCGAGAACATCTTCCGGCACCGCGAGCGGGGACAGGCTGCGGGAAGCGCGGCGGGTCTGGGCGCGCGCGAGGTGCAGGCGGCGATCACGGCGTCGACGCTGACGACGATCGCGGTGTTCGGCCCGATCATCTACGTGAAGGGTGTAGCCGGCGAGCTGTTCAAGGATCTGTCGATTGCGGTGGCGGTGTCGCTGTTGGCGTCGCTGCTAGTGGCACTGACGCTGTTGCCGATGATCGCGGCGCGCATCCGCGGGGCCGAAGCGACCGGTGAGGGTGGGCATCGCGGTGAAGAGGGTGGGCGGCGCGATGACTTGTACCCGGTCAGCCCGAGCGGCGGCTGGGAGCCGGGCCGTGTGTTTCCGCCCATCGGCCGCTTCGTGCAGGAGGAGCGGGCGCGTTACGGCGGTCGCGCACGTTGGTGGCACTGGCCGTCGATCCTGACGCGCTGGCTGGGCGCGCTGTTCGGCAGACTGCTGCGGTTGTGCGCCGCGTTCGTGATCGCGCTGGCTCGCTTCTGGGGCGGCCTCATCGCCCGACCGCTGAGCGCGTTTGCGCGACCGATCTTCCAGGCCTTCGATCGCGGGTTCGAGCGGTTCGCGCGGCGCTACCACCAGTTGCTGGAGTGGGCGCTCGACCATCGCGGCGCGACGCTGGCCGCGGCGGCGGCGGCGTTCCTGCTGGCCCTGGGGCTGGGTTGGCAGCTGCCGCGCGATCTGTTGCCGCAGGTGGACGAGGGCTCCTACCGGGCACGGATCGATCTGCCGTTGGGCACGCCGCTGGAGACGACGGACGAGATCAGCGCGCAGGTGGAGGCAGTGGCGCTGGGCGATGCCGGCACCGAGGCGGCCTTCACGCGGGTCGGTCGCGCGGAGGCGGCGGAGGTGACGGAGCGTGAGGCGACGGGCGTGAACACGGCGGCGCTGGATGTGCGACTGCGAAGCGGAGCGCGGACGCGGCGGGCAGTCGAGCGGCTCCAGGCCGGCATCGGCGACCTGCTGAGCGCCGAGGCGCTGACCATCGAGACGGGCCGTGCGACGGAGCTGGGCCGGGTGCTGGGGCTGGGCGAGGCGGATGTCGCGGTGCGGATCCGGGCCGAGGACCTGGATGCGGCGTTGGACGTGGCGGCGGAAGTCGAGCGGCGACTGATAGGGTTGCCGATGCTGGGCGGCGTGCATATCGGACTGTTGCGCGGTCAGCCGGAGATCGAGATCGAGATCGAGCGTGAGCGGGTGGCGCGGCACGGGCTCACCGTGCGCGAGGTGGCGGATGCCGTTGAAGCGTACATGCGCGGCCTGGTGGCCACGCGCTTCATCGATTTCGATCGGCGCATCGATGTGCTGGTGCGGCCGCCCGAGGCAATCCGTCGTGAGTTCAGCAACCTGCTGGAGTTCCAGATCAAGGGTGTCCCGGTCCGCGAGCTGATCATCTGGCGCGAGACGCTGGCGCCGGTGGAGGTGCTACGTGACCATCAGGGCCGCGTGGTTCCGGTCTATGCCGACGTGACGGGCGGCGGCCTGGATGCGGCGGTCGCGGCGATCGAGGGGGCGCTCTCCGATCTGGAGCTGCCAGCGCGCATGCGCTACGAGGTGGGCGGTGTGAACGAGGAGATGCGCGAGTCGTTCCGGTCGTTGACGCTCGCGTTCGCGCTGGCGCTCGCTCTCGTGTTCATGATCCTGGCCGCGCAGTTCGAGTCGGTGATCCACCCGTTCACGATCATGCTGGCGGTCCCGCTGGCGGCGATCGGCGCGGTGGCCGCCCTGATCATCGTGCGCGACGGTGTGAACGTGATGAGCCTGATCGGTTTCGTGATCCTGGTGGGCATCGTAGTTAACGACGCGATCATCAAGGTCGACTTCATCAACCAGTACCGTCGTGAGGGTCACGAGCTGCGCGAGGCGATCATGGAAGCGGGCCGTGTGCGGCTGCGGCCGATCATCATGACGACGGCCACCACGGTGCTGGGGCTGACGCCGCTGGCACTGGGCATCGGTGCGGGCGCGGATCTGCGGGCGCCGCTGGCGGTGGCAGTGATCGGTGGCCTGATCTCGGCG
>CANPVY010000178.1 GCA_947581845.1 uncultured bacterium
AGATCGCCGGTAGTCCTCTTGCTACTCAGCGTCACGCTCGCGGGTTGCGCGGCAATGCGCCAAGGCATGGAAGGTCATGAGAATGTCGTCGCACGCGTGGACGGGTTCACCCTGACGATCGAGCACGCCGCCGAGCTGCTGGCCGCGACAACCGAGCAGATCGCGCCTGCCGTGCCACTGGTGGTCGACCCGGTCACCGACCTCTGGATCGGCTACACGCTGCTGGCGATCGAGTTTGCCAGCCCGGACACCTTCAGCGACGTGGACTTCACGCCGCTCGTCGGTCTCGACATGGATCAGCAGCTCGTGTGGCAGCTTCATGAAAACGTAATCATGCAGCAAGCTGGGCTCACAGACTCAACGCTCCGCGAGTCTTACGAGCGCGAGCAGCCCTATGCCCGCGTGCAAGCCCAGCACATCCTCGTTCGGGTCCCCGGTTCGGCCAGTGCCGCGCAGGCTGACAGCTTGCATGACTTTGCCGAGAGCCTCCGTGACCGCATCCTGAACGGTGAGGATTTCGACCAGCTGGCAAGGACCTACTCCGATGACCCTTCCAGCGCATCCCGCGGGGGACAACTCGATTGGTTTGAACGCGGTCGCCTGGTGCCCGAGGTCGAGGAGGTAGTATTCGGATTGCAGCCGGGCGAAATCAGCGAAGTCATCAGATCGAGTTTCGGGTACCACGTATTCAAGGTCACCGACCGTGAATCTCCCGACTTCGAGGCCGTCAGCGAGACGTATGCTCGGGAACTCATGGACCGCCGCTTGCCGGAACTGGAGCAAGCGTACATCGACTCGCTTTTCGACGCCGCGGATGTGCAGTTCACACCTGGAGTCGATATCCTTGCGAGGCAACTCGCAACCTTGCCCAAGCTGGAACGACTGAGCCCGGCCGAGCGCGCCGCCGAGATGGCCACGTACAGGGGAGGCGCACTGACGGTCGGCGAGTACGCGGACTTCGTCGTCAGGGGCTCTCCCAATTCCCGTAGCGTCTTTGCTGGCGCCGATTCGGCCCGTGTCATCACGCTTCTCCGCGAGCTCGTACGCAATGAGCTGCTCGTGACGGCTGCCCGCAGGCAAGGTTACACGCTGCCGGAGACACAGGTCGATAGCCTCCGCAGCGAGGCCATCCGAGAACTGACGGTTGCGTGCACCACGGCCGGTTTCCAGCACGACGAGCTGCTTGCCGGCGATAGCGCCATTACGGCGGCGGTTGACCGCGTGATGGTGGAGGTCCTGACGCGCCAGCGCAGCCCGCGTCCTCTCGAGCGAGTGACGCCAGCGCTGAGGCCAGGACACACGATTCAGGTCTATCCTGATCGCTTCCCGGCCGTCGTCGCGCGACTTGTCGAGCTCCGCCCGCCAGGTCGAGTGACGCCCGAGGAGGTTTTCGAGTCCAGCGCGAGACCGGAGCCCCGATCATGAAGCTTACGTTGAGGCCCAGTCCAGCCGCTGTTGCTCTGCTCGTGCTCGGGCTGGGACTCTGTGTTTCCGCAGCTCCCAGCCAGACGGCCGTACCTCAACAGCCATCCGAGCTGGTAGATCGCATCGTCGCGATCGTCGGCGATACGGTTGTGCTGCAGAGCGAGCTGCAGGAGTACGTCATTGCGCTGCAGGCCCGAGGCGCGCGGGTCCCTGAGGATCCTGAGCAGCTGAACGAGTTCATGCAGCAGCTCCTCACGCAGAAGGTGGACCAGGTCCTACTTGTAATCCACGCGCAGCGCGAGGGGATCACGGTGAGCGACAGTGAAGTGGAGGAGGCGGTGGACGGACAACTGGCCACGATCCGCCAGCAGTTCGACTCGGAAGTCGAGTTCCAGCAGGCGCTTCGCAGCCGGGGCATCACTTCTGCCGAGTTCCGCATACAACTCAGCGAGCAGGCACGCACCGAACTCCTCTTCCAGCGCTATCTGCAGCAGAAGGCATCCCAGGCGCAGCCCGTGCCGGTGAGCGAGGACGAGATACGCGCCCGCTTCGAGGCTCAGAGGCAAGCGCTCGGCTCCAAGCCGGCCATGGTCAGCTTGAAGCAGGTGGTCATCTCCACGCGCCCCTCCGACGAGGCGGCGCTCATCGCCCGGGAGCGAGCCGAGCAGGCGCTCTCCCGGGCCAGGGCCGGCGAGGATTTCGCGCAGCTGGCGCTCGAATACTCGGACGACCTCGCCACGCGGGAGAGGGGTGGCGATTTGGGTTGGGTCGAGCGCGGCCAGTTCCTGCCCAAGTTCGAGGAGGCGCTCTTCATGATGCGGGCTGACCAGATCAGCGATATCGTGGAGACCGCGATAGGCTACCACATCATCCAGCTCGAGCGGATCCGCGCAAACGAGCGCCTGGCACGTCATATCCTGGTCATGCCCGAGTACACGGACGCAGATGCCGATCGCGCGGGCCAGCTCGCGGAAGAAGTCGCAGCGGCCCTTCGCCGCGGCGCTGATATGGATTCGCTCATCACCCGCTACGGTGACCCGGACGAGCGCAGCACCCTCACGGACCGCCCCCGCGAGGCGCTGCCCGAGGACTACAGGGAGGCTATCGAGGGAGCTCAAGAGGGCGACGTGATCGGCCCGCTCCGCCTGGCGGTGCCGGGCCTACCGGGCGTCAACAAGTGGGTGGTTGCCGAGCTGACCGATGTGAGCGCGGGAGGCGAATGGACACTGGACGACGTGCGCGAACATTTTCGCCTGCAAATCCAGCAGGAGAAGACGATTCAGAAGATCATAGACGATCTGCGTGAATCGACCTTCATCGAAGTACGACTAGAGAGCGCCACTGACACGCGATAGCGGATCCGGAAGAGAGGGTGTGAGCCTACGGCGCCCGCGGATCGCGATCACCCTGGGTGACCCCCGGGGCATCGGTCCCGAGGTCGCCGTCCGTGCCGTCGCCGAGCCGACGCCCATCGGCGCGGACATCGTGCTCGTCGGGCCGGAGGGTTTGCCCCTGACCGAGGGCTTCGAGCTGATCTCCGTGGGGCACTGGCAGGGAGAGGGGGACGCCGCGGCTGCGGGGCGGATCGCGGCTCGAGCCATAGAGCAAGCCGTCTTGCTCGCCGGCTCCGGCGCCGTCGATGCCATCGTCACCGCGCCGATCTCCAAGTCCGCGCTCGCGGCAGCGGGGTATTCCTGGCCCGGTCACACGGAGATGCTGCGCGATCTGGTGGGCGTGCCAGACACTGCGCTCTGCTTGGCCGCTGAGGAGACGGCGTTGGGCAGCCCGCTCCGGGTGGTCTTGGTCACAGGTCACATACCGCTCCGTGAGGTGCCAGCGGCCTATACATCCGAGCGTTTGGAATGCGCTGCACGCCTGGCGCACGAAGGCCTCAAGCGCTGGTGGGGGTTGCGGGAGCCGCGCCTCGCCGTCTGCGCACTCAACCCCCATGCATCCGAGGATGGCCTTTTCGGCGACGAAGAGGCGCGTGTCTGCGCACCAGCCATCGCCCGGCTGCGGGGTGAGGGGCTCCAAGTTCAGGGGCCCCACCCCGCCGACACCGCTTTCGTGCGCGCCATGCACGGCGAAGCGGATGCGGTTCTCGCGCCCTATCACGACGTGGGCATGACGGCCATCAAGACCGCGGCCTTCGGCCGCGCTGTCAACGTGACGCTGGGGTTGCCCTTCCCCCGCACCTCTCCCGATCATGGCACAGCGTTCGATATCGCCGGCACTGGGCGTGCGAGTCCGGCGTCGATGCGGGCAGCGCTGAAGGCGGCTTCGACCTTCGCACGGCGCGCTTTGACGGCAGGAACGAACTCCAATAGATTGCCCAACACGTGAAGGCAGCCGCCCCTGCCCGCCGCTCGACGCTTAGCGATCGGGTTCCGTGATCAAGCTCATCAACGTCTATAAGGAGTTCCCGCGCTCGGGGCTCGCCCTGAAGAACGCTTCGTTCCATCTGCGCAAGGGTGAGTTCGCCTTTCTGACCGGACCCTCCGGCGCAGGCAAGACCACCGTGCTGCAGCTCATCCATATGGCCGAGCGTCCAACCGACGGGGAAGTGCGGGTCTCCGGATTCTCATCGGGACGCATGCGGCGGCGCGATATACCCAAGTTGCGCCGCCGCGTGGGAATGGTGTTTCAGAACTTCCGCTTGCTTCGCGACCGTACAGCGGCGGAGAATCTGGCTTTCGCCCTCGAAGTCACTGGGGCCCGCCGCAGCGAGATGAAGGCAAAGGTGCAGCGGCTGCTGGCGCACGTCGGCCTCGCCGCCCGTGCGGGGGCTTACCCGGACGAGCTATCCGGGGGTGAGCAGCAGCGCATCGCCATCGCGCGTGCCCTGATTCACGACCCGGTCGTTCTGCTTGCCGACGAGCCAATGGGGAATCTCGACGAGCGAGCCGCGCGCAGTGTTTTTGAGCTGATGCGAGACATCAATGCCTCGGGCACAGCGGTCCTGATGGCGACGCACGACGTGGAGCTCGTGCGTCGCTATTCCCAGTATCGGGTCATCGAGCTTTCGGAAGGCGCCATCGTGTACGACTCAGGCAACTCGGATGGCGTACTATAGTGTTCGCGAGGCGATAGCCGCGCTGCGCCGTGCGCCCGGACTTGCCATCCTCTCGGCGACGAGTATCGGGCTCAGCCTGTTCGTGCTGGGGATCTTCGGCGTGGCGGCGTACAACCTCGACGTGACGCTCCAGGCCGTCGAGCGGCGCGTTGAGGTGGTGGCTTATCTGCGCGATGATATCTCAGCAGCGCAGCTCGAGGTGCTGCAGAACGACGTGAGCTCCTTCCCGGAAGTCGAGAGCCTCACCCACGTTTCGAAGTTCGAGGCGATGCGGAACGCCATACAGCAGCTCGAGGAGTTCCGCGACGTGTTCACAGACCTCGAGATGAACCCGCTGCCCGCCTCGGTCGAGGTACGGTTGCGACCCGCGTACCGGGACCCCACGTCCGTTGCGCGCGTGGCTGAACTCATCGCGCTTTACCCCTTCGTCGAGGACGTGCGCTACGGGCGTGAGTGGGTCGACAAGATCTACCAGCTGCGTCGACTCGGCGGCGCTGTCGCCGTCATTCTTGGCGTCGCCTTCGCCGTCGTGGCGATCCTGATCATCGGGACGACAGTCCGGATGGCCGTGCTCGCCCGTCGCGAGGAGATCGCCATCATGCGCCTGGTCGGCGCCACCGACGGCTTCATCAGGCGCCCCTTCCTGCTCGAGGGCTTCATCACCGGCCTGGGCGGTGGTCTGCTCGCGCTGTTCCTCACCTACGCCGCCTTTCTGGTTGTGGACGGCTCGCTGATCAACCTGGAGTGGGTGCCGGCGAGTTGGGCCGGCGGGGGCACCCTGGCGGGCGGGCTTCTGGGGCTGGCAGCCAGCGGGGCTGCTCTGCGACGCCACTTGACCACCTATGGATAGGCCGATGACTCCCAGGCGCGGCGCCACGGCGCTCACGCTCCTGGCCACGCTCTGCCTCGCCGCACCGCTGTCGGCCCAGGACCCTATTGAGCCGCTCGAGGAACAGATACGCCTCAGCCGCCAGCGTCTGTTGCAGATCCGCGATGAGCAGCGGCGCCTGCGCTCGGAGATGGACGCGCTGTCCGCGCAAGTCCACGACGTGCGGGCCGAGCTGGACAACCTCAACCTGCAGGCGCGGAATCAAGAAGCGCTGCTGCGTGAGATGGACCACCAGCTTACCATCCGCGACCAACAGGCGGCTGCCACTACGGCGGATCTCCTGCGCACGCAGGATCAGCTGGTCGAAAAGAGAGTCCTGTTCGCCCGGCGGGCACGCGATTTGTACAAGCGCGGCCCCCTCGGCAATGTGCAGGTGCTGTTGGCGGCTGAGAGCTTCTCGGATCTCATCAACCGCTGGCAGTACCTGTACCTCGTCGCCCTACACGACAGGTTGCTCGTCCGCCAGATCCAAGACCTGCGGAACTCCCTCGAGTCGCAGTACGACAAGTTGCGCCGTGAGGTCCGGGAGCTGCGCGAGGTCCGCGACGAGAAGGTCCGCGAGATCCAGGACCTGTACCACCTGGAACGGGAGCGCACGCGACGCCTGAGCGCCGTTCGCGGCCTGCGAGCAACCACCGAGCGCCGACTGGAAGAACTCGACCGCGATGAGCGCGAGCTCACGGGTCTGATCGACCGGCTAGAGCGGGAGCGTGAGGCCGCGGAGGCGCTCGCTGCCACGGCACCCACCCGGGGGACGCTGACGCCGGCGGAGATGGGACGACTGGACTGGCCCGTGGAAGGTCGGGTCATCTACGGTTTCGGCCAGCAGCGCAACCGGGACGGTACCGTGATCCTGAGGAATGGTGTCGGCATCGCAGCTGCGGCAGGGACACCGGTCAAGGCGGTCGCCGGAGGGACCGTCGTCTTCGCACAGCCATACCTGGGCTACGGCCCGTCCGTGATCCTGAGCCATGGCGGCGGGTACTACTCGGTGTATCTCTACCTCTCAGAGATCCTGGTCGCCCAGGGGTCGCGCGTGGCCATGGGCCAGGTCATTGGGCGGGTCGGCGGGGCAGACACACCGGAGGGCGCGCATCTCCAGTTCCAGATCCGCAGTAACCGTCAGGCAATCGACCCGCTGCCCTGGCTGCGGAGGCGGCGTGGCTGAGCCCGGCTACCTCGCCGTCGTCGGCCATGAGGAACTCCGCCTGCGCCTGGCGCGCGCAGCGGAGCTGGGTCGGCTGCCTCAGTCACTGCTCCTCCACGGTCCCCGGGGGGTCGGCAAGCAAAGACTCGCGCTCTGGATCGCCGCCCTGCTGAACTGCACCGGGAGCTCGCCCCGCCCCTGTGGCGACTGCCGCGCCTGCCGGCTCTCTGGGCGACTCGCGCACCCGGACATCCACTGGTTCTTCCCGCTTCCCCGCCCGAAGCGTGCATCCAGCGCCGAGCAACTCGAGCAGAAGCTCGAGGATTACCGCGCCGAGGTGCTGGAGGAGCGGCGGGCGAACCGGCTCTATGTCGAGGAGGAGGAGGGCGCCACCGGCATCTACGTGGCCGCGGTGCACGCCATGCGCCGCCACGCTTACAAGGCACCCGCCATGGGGCCAGCCAAAGTGATCATCATCGGGCAGGCGGAAGCGTTGGTGCCACAGCTGGGGAACCCGGAGGCGGCCAACGCCCTGCTCAAGCTGCTGGAGGAGCCGCCCGCCGACACCACGCTCATCCTGAGCAGCGACGTCCCGGGGGCCCTGCTGCCCACCATTCGCTCCCGCGTCCAGGATGTGCGTGTGCATCCCCTGCCGACACGACAGGTCGCCGAGTTCCTGGTAGCGGAGCTCGAACTGACGGCTGCCCAGGCGCGGCGCCTGGCTGCCGTGAGCGGCGGCTCGATTGGCAGAGCCCTCGAACTGCTGGGCGAGGATCGCGAGCGCGTGCAGGAGACCAGCCTTGCCCTGGTACGCGCGCTCCTCGATGGCAGCGCGGCGGCACGGCTCGCCGCGGCCCACGCGTATCGGTCCTTCGGCGCGCGCGGTGCCTTCGGTCGGGTCCTCGGCGAGACCCAGAGCCTGCTGCGCGACCTGCTCGCCCTGGCAAGCGGCGCCAGTCGCGCCGCCTCGGACCCCGAGCTCGTGGCCTCGCTTGCAGGGAGCACACCGCCCGGCCCCGACCGAATCATCGACGCACTCGCAGCGCTGGATGACGCACGGCAGCTCGCCGACCGCAACGTCAACCCACAGCTCATCGTCGTGAACCTGCTCCGTCAGGCAAACCTTGCACCCAGCATTGCGCCCGCCGGTTCCACGGCCGAGAGAGAGCGCCGCTAGATATGGCGGAGAAAAAGCCGAAACTCACCCACGTGGACGCCCACGGCAGAGCACGGATGGTCGATGTGGGAGAGAAAGACCTGACCCAGCGGAGCGCGACCGCGGAAGGCTGGATCCGCATGCAACCCGCCACGCTGGCCGCGATCCGCCAGAACACCGTCGAGAAAGGCGATGTCCTGACCGTCGCCCAGATCGCCGGTGTTACGGCCGGCAAGCGGGCCGCCGAATGGATCCCACTTTGCCACCCTCTACAGATCGACCTGATTGATGTATCTTTGACGCTGGATGAGGACCTTCCTGGCGTGAGGGTCCAGGCCCGGGTCGGCCTGACAGGTCGGACCGGTGCCGAAATGGAAGCGCTGGTGGCTGTCAGCGCCGCCTTGCTGACCGTCTACGACATGTGCAAGGCGCTCGACCGGGAGATGGAGATCCGTACGATCCGGCTGGTCGAGAAGCGCGGCGGCCGAAGTGGAACCTGGCAGCGGCGAGCGACGTAGGATAGCGGAACCCGTCGAAGCGAGGTACACAGCGCGATGGTGGTTGGGGACGCGGACGTGGTGTGGGCCAAAACTGTAGGATCCCCTACGATCTTCCAGTGCCCGCCTTTGGCCCGGCTGAAGCAGCGCTCGGGCAGTGGTTCCGGGACACAGTAGAGCTTCGAGAGGGACGCGAGCGCATTTCAGCCGAGCGAGTCCCACGCGGAAACCGGAACTATGGCGAGGGCGTAAGGGTTTTGGGGCCTAGAGGCGGCGCGGCCGGTCGCTGCGCGGCGTGTGCGGGGCGATGGCGGGAGGAACGAATGGGCCAGGGTAGAATACAAATGCGAAATCATACATCGACGTGGCAGAATGAGGCCGTCTCGCTGAGGTGGCCGCTCAACTACGCCAGGCTGGCGGCGGTGCCATTGCCGGTCTGGGGGCTCCTGCTGATCGCGACCGCGTTCGGCGTGGCCGGCGTGCTGGACGTGGCGCCGGTGGCGAGCAACCCGGCAGCGGAGCAGTTGCGATTAGAGCTCTCCGTTTTCGCAGCCGAAGTGCGCGGACTGCGAAGCGAGCTGGAATTGAGCGGTCTCGAGCTGGACCGCATGGAGCAGATCCAGCGCTACTCCGGCGAGTTCGGGATTCCGGCGGATCGCGCCGTGCAGATCTACGACATCGCCCTGGCAGAGGATGTCAATCCGGCCCTTGCGTTCAACCTCATCAGGGTGGAGAGTGGCTTCCGTCGCACGGCGGTGAGTTCTGCGGGTGCGATCGGATACACCCAGCTCCGTCCCAGCACGGCGCGCTGGCTC